>JBDNIR010000185.1:0-17102 GCA_041688195.1 Marinobacter sp. | reverse complement strand
ATGGGGTATAAAGGTCGCGTCGGTATTTACGAGGTGGTCAAGGTTACGGAAGCGCTGGCAAACATGATTATGGAAGAAGCCAGCTCCATCAAGATTGCAAAACAGGCCCAGGCGGAAGGTTTCAGGAACCTGCGACAGTCTGCTCTTGAAAAAGTCATGCAGGGTGTCACCAGTCTCGAAGAGGCCAACCGGGTAACCGGCTGATGTAAGGATTAACCATGGCAGAGAAAATTGAGAAACTTTCCGCATTTGTCTGGGAAGGGAAAGACCGAAAAGGCAATAAAACCAAAGGTGAGGTCTCGGGCACCAACCTGGCCTTGGTGAAAGCCCAACTCCGCAAGCAGGGCATTGTTCCCGGCAAGGTCAAGAGAAAACCAAAGCCGCTCTTTGGCGGTAGCAAGAAAGTTACTGCTTTCGAAATTGCGATGTTTACGAGGCAGTTGGCGACGATGATGAAGGCGGGTGTACCGCTGGTACAAAGTTTTGATATTGTCGCAGATGGTCTGGAAAATAAAGGCCTGCAAGAACTGGTAACCGCCATACGTAATGATGTGGCGGCAGGTACCAGTTTTGCGGGAGCTCTTCGCAGGCACCCTAGACATTTTGACGATCTTTACTGCAACCTGGTGGATTCAGGCGAAAAGGCTGGTGCGCTGGAGCATATGCTCGACCGTATTGCACAATACCTGGAGAAAACAGAACTTCTGAAGAAGAAAGTCAAAAAGGCAATGACTTATCCGATTGCGGTCGTTGTTGTGGCGTTGGTCGTTACTGCTATTTTGCTCGTGAAGGTAGTTCCACAATTTGAGAGCCTTTTCCAAGGCTTTGGCGCAGAGCTGCCAGTCTTTACTCAGATGGTAGTCCGTTTATCTGAATGGATGCAGACTTGGTGGTTTGTGGTGTTACTTGGCATTATAGGTACAATCTTTTTGTTCAAAGAGGCCAACCGCCGCTCACAGAAGTTCTCAGATGCGATGGACAAGCTAATCCTCAAACTACCCATTGTCGGGGAGATTGTAGACAAGTCCGCCGTTGCCAAATTCGGACGCGTGCTTTCCACTACCTTCGCGGCCGGTGTTCCATTGGTTGATGCGCTGGATTCGGTTGCCGGTGCCACGGGCAACGCGGTTTATCGCGACGCCATTCACAAGATCAAAGACGAAGTCTCAAGTGGCACCCAGCTTCAGACAGCGATGAAGCAGGTTGGAGTATTCCCGGTTATGGCCGTGCAATTGACGGCCATCGGCGAAGAATCCGGTAATCTGGACGAGATGCTGTCAAAAGTAGCGGATCACTATGAGAACGTGGTTGATGACATGGTGGATAACCTGACCGCTTTGATGGAGCCGATGATTATGTCGGTGCTGGGCGTGCTGGTGGGCGGCTTGATTATCGCCATGTACCTGCCGATCTTCAAGATGGGCGCTGTTGTTGGCTAATACTGGCTTTACAAAAAGGCGGGGTAACATCGCCTTGCTCAATCCCCTTTCACCGGCTCGCTCCATGGCAAACCTAGACTTTCTGATCAACACACCGTGGTTTCTTTACCCGATGGTCGCCCTGTTCTCTTTATGCATAGGCAGCTTCCTGAACGTGGTCATCCTGCGCCTGCCCAAAATGATGCAGCAGGACTGGCGTTGTCAGTGTGAGGACTATCTTGAAGTTCCCGATGCCCAGCGCAAGCCGGATGACAAGGTAACGCTCTCGACACCGAACTCCACCTGCCCTTCCTGCGGCCATGAGATCAGGCCCTGGGAGAACGTTCCGGTGGTCAGTTATCTGTTTCTGCGGGGTAAGTGCTCAGCCTGTAAGAGCCCTATTTCGGCGCGCTATCCGGTTATCGAAGCGATTACGGCGCTGTTCTCGGTGTTCACAATCTACCTGACGGGGCCGACGCTGGCCGGGGCCTGGTCGCTGTTGCTGGTGTGGGCGCTGGTCGCCCTGACAATGATTGATTTCGACACCCAGCTGTTGCCGGACAGCATCACCCTGCCGCTTCTTTGGCTCGGGTTAATTCTCAACTCTTTTGGTGTTCTTACCGACTTCGAAAGTGCTTTCTGGGGTGCGGTGGCGGGTTATCTGTCGCTTTGGTCAGTGTACTGGCTGTTCAAGCTGGTTACCGGCAAGGAAGGCATGGGCCATGGTGACTTCAAGCTGCTGGGCGCCCTGGGGGCCTGGCTGGGCTGGCAACTTCTGCCGGCGGTGATTCTGTTGTCTTCCGTAGTCGGAGCCGTTGTGGGTATCAGCCTGATTGTGTTCAAGCGTCAGGGCCGGGAGGTTCCTATTCCATTCGGGCCTTACCTGGCCGCAGCCGGTTTGCTTTGCCTCTGGTTCGGGGCAGAAATTCAGGCGGCCTGGTATGCGTATTTGGGGGTTTAAGTGACTGGTCCGGTTATCATCGGTCTGACGGGGGGCATCGGCAGTGGCAAGTCCACCGTGGCGGGTTTGTTCAAGAGCGTCGGCGTTCATGCTGTTGATGCAGACGATGTTGCCCGCGAAGTGGTGGAGCCGGGAACTGCTGCTCTGGCCAGTATTGCCGAACATTTCGGTGAGCGGTTACTATCAATTAACGGCACCCTTGATCGCGCCGCTCTGAGAACCCTTGTGTTCAAAGATCCGGCCGAAAGAGCATGGCTTGAAGCCTTGTTACACCCGGTTATCCGGCAGGAACTGGCGCGGCAATTGAAGCCGCAAGAATACGCCCTGCCTTATGTATTGCTGGTGTCTCCTTTGTTGCTGGAAACCGATCAGCATACGATGGTGGAGCGGATTGTAGTGGTGGATGTTCCCGAATCCGTGCAAGTGGAGCGGACGATGGCCCGGGATAACAACCCACGGGATCAGGTTGAACGCATTATCGCGGCGCAGATTCCCCGGGATACCCGTTTAGAGAAAGCACACGATGTGATTGATAACAGCCATCCCCTTGATCAGGTGCGTCAGCAGGTTGAATCGCTGCACCGCCGGTTTTTGTCAGATTATTCACCACTCAACCGGACCTGAAGTGCGCCCCATTTCATCTGTTTACATCTTGATATTGTTGCTGCTTCTACCTGCTCTGACCCGGGCTGAGTCGCTCATTCTTGTGCCCGATGCCCGGACCGATCTCAGTATTGAGTCCCTGCCGCCCGCTTTTTATGACTTTCATCCGGATGAATACTGGGCTGAACCCAGGGACTCCTACTGGACAGAGTTCTCAAGCTGGGTTCTGGGCCAGCACGATACTCATTCCGAGCGCGTGCAACGCCTGGGCGAATGGGCTGACCGAACCCTCTCCGGTAATCCTCGCGCTGCGCCGAATAATGAGAGCTACTTGCGTATTGGTTTTGCTACCGAATCGGAGTATGGCGACCCGGCCCAGTTCAAGCCGGAGGCACGCTTCAAGCTTGACGTTCCCACGGTGGAGGAGAAACTTCGCCTGGTTATTGAAAGCGAAAGCGACGAGCTCATCCCCCTCAGTGAGCGCCGCCGTGATCGCCAACTGACCGCAGATCAGCGCTCGGACACAGAGGCCACGGGTGCTTTCCGCTTGCTGTCTGCGCTGGGCCACTCCATCAACCTGACCAACGATGTTGGTGCCCGCCTGCGATTTCCTCCGGATGCGTTCTGGCGGGCCCGCGCCAAAGGCAGCTGGCAACTCGACCAGCATTGGCGCGCCTCCGTTGACCAACGGCTGTACTATTTTCATGTAGACGGTTGGGGTGAGCGCACCTGGGTCGGTTTTGACCGGCGGATGTTCGGGGGCTGGCACTTTCTCAGCGCCTCCGAGGCAGCCTGGGTGCATCAGGACCGCAACTTCGAGCTGGCCCAGGTGTTCAGCCTCTACAAACAGTTGAACAATCGGGCGGAGTTGAATCCACGGATAGGCGTTCTGGGTGACAGCAGCCCGAACTGGCGCACCACCAACGTGTTTGCCGACCTGACTTACCGCTACCGGCTCTATGAAGACTGGCTGTACGCTGAGATTATCCCGACCATTGAATTTCCCCGGGAAGACAGCTTCAAGGACCGTGCCTCCGTGGTCTTCCGGCTGGAACTCTATTTTTCTGGCAACCTCGACCTATGAGCAGACACCCCTCAAAACCGTCTGCCGACGCGCTGACCCTGACGCCCATCGCGATTACCCGCTCCTGCTTCCAGGACAAGTTCGGCGTCCCCAGACAACCCGGGCTGACCCGCCATGCCTGGGCGGATCTGATCATTCAACCCCCGTTTGATCGGGAAGATGCCTTCCGTGGCCTGGAATCCTGCAGTCATCTGTGGCTGACATTCCAGTTTCATCAAGCGATTCGGGCCGAATGGCGCCCGGTTGTGAGGCCGCCGAGACTGGGGGGTAACCGCAAGGTAGGCGTATTTGCCAGCCGTTCCCCGTTCCGGCCCAACAGCCTGGGGTTGTCTGTTGTGCGCAACGAGGGGCTAAGTCGACGAGACGGGCAATTAGTGCTGCGCATAAGCGCACACGACCTGATCGACGGCACCCCGATTCTTGATATCAAGCCCTACCTGCCATTCGCCGACGCCCTGCCAGACGCCCGGATAGGTTGGGCAGACTCGCCGCCTCACGAGCGCATGCCGGTCAGTTTTTCGGCGCAGGCGGAACAGCAACTGGCTGAGCTCGACCCAAACGGCTACCCTGATTTTCGAGAGCTGATTGAAGATGTGGTGAGTTATGACCCCCGGCCCTCCTTCCGCCGCAGTCGAGAAGAGGAGCGTATTTACGGTGCGCACCTGTATGATTGCAATGTGCGCTTTCGGTTCACGTCCGGAAGTGTCGAAGTATTGACTGTCGAATAAGGCATTCAGCGCTGAAAGTCTATGAACCAGTCTGTTAAACTGACCAAACCGCCGAGAGCCGGAATTGCTGATACACAGGGAAGAAATGCTTTGCCGCTGCCGTCCGTTGTAAAAAAGCTGGGAGTGCGTCCACTCGCCGCTCGCCTGCTTATCTATGTACTGCTGTTCAGCCTGTTGCTTTCTCTTATAGCAACAGGGCTGCAGATGCTTGGGGAGTTTGATCGCCGCCAGGATGACCTGATCTATACCCAGGAAAAAGCCGCAGAGATACTGGCCAACAACCTTACCAACCACATCTGGTTAATGAACCTTAGCGAGTTGAACACCAGCCTTGAAGACATTCTCGCATTCCCGGTTATTCAGTTTGCCCGCGTTACGACTACCAGTGGTGAAGAGTTCAGCGCTGGCAGCTACCCAGAGGGCCGGGTGATCAGCCATGGGTTTCCGCTAATATTTGACCGGACCGGGTCGGGCCGCCCACCCGAAACCCTGGGCCAACTGACGCTGGTCTCTTCCGTTGAGCAGATTCATCAGGATATCCTCGACCGGGCCCTGTTGACGCTTTTGTTCCAGTCTCTGATGGTTACGCTCGGCGCCCTCGGCTTGCTGGTGATCGTGCGATCAATGTTGTCACGGCATCTGGAAACCATTGCCCGCTACACAACCCGGCTAAACCTGGACGCCCTGATCGAGCCGCTGAAGCTCAAACGCAAAGTACCGAAAAGCCCCGACGAACTGAGTGAGATGGAACACGCTCTCAATACCATGCGCCTTAAGCTGCTGGAGGAAGCACGCTCTTTACGCCAGTCCAGCCTGCAGTCTCAGGACGAGCGTGATGAGGCAGTCCGGGCCAACAATGCCAAGAACCTGTTTCTGGCCAACGTCAGCCATGAGTTGCGTACTCCGCTGCAAGCGGTCCTCGGTTACGCCAGTTTACTGGGTGATACCCGGCTCGACCACGAACAGCAGGAGTACGTCCAGACCCTGCAACATGCCGGGGAAAATCTCTCAGCTATCATCAATGACCTGCTTGATATTTCCAGTATGGAAGCTGGCAAACTGGTACTTGAGAGCATTCCGTTCGACCTCAGAGAAACCCTGAATGACCTGGTCACGATGCTGGGTGGACGGGCCCGTGAAAAAGGTCTGGCACTGGAACTGCGGGTAGACGAGAATCTGCCCTTTGCCCTGAGGGGCGACCCGATGCGGTTGCGTCAGATATTACTGAACCTGACAGCCAACGCCATCAAGTTCACCGATTCCGGCCATGTCCTCATCAGCATTGAGGTGATGCGGCGTGACGGCGATGACGTGCGCTTGCGGATTTCAGTGGAAGATACCGGTATCGGGATCAACGCCGAAGATCTCCCCCTGGTTTATGAGCCGTATGTACAGCTTGGCCAGCATTTTCAGCGCCAGCTTTCAGGTGCGGGGCTCGGCCTCACCATCTGCCGGCAACTGGTGAGGCTGATGGACGGGCGGCTGGATGTAGAGAGCCGCCCCGCTGAAGGTTCGACTTTCTGGCTCGAGCTTTCCCTGCCAGCTGCTCCGGACGGTTCTACCCGTATACGCCCGGATATCCGCATGATTCGCGGCAAACGGGTTCTGGTGGTGGATTCTTACGAGTTGTCGCGGAAAATTACGTTGGAAATGCTGTCTCGTTTTGAGGTCGATATTGACGCCGTCAAATCCGCAGCAGAAGCCCTGACCATGCTGCACCAGGCATCGGACAACGGCCAGAACTACGATGCTGTGATACTCGACGGGTTTGTGCCGGACATGGACAGCGATCTGTTATGCCAGCAGATCCACGACAACCGGGACTGGCAGGACACCCGTATGCTGATTCTGTCGTCCAACCCGCAACGGGGTGATGCAGAACATTTCCGTCAGGCCGGAGCTGATGCGTTCCTGAGCAAATCGCTGCGGGATTCCTGTCTGACGCCCATTCTGCACCAACTGTTTGTCGATGCAGCGCACGGGGAGCGACGGTTCCTGACCCGGTTTTCCCTTCAGTCCAGTAACGTCCGGCAGCCAACCGGCACCCTGCCCTGTAGCCGTATGAAGGTTCTGCTGGTGGAGGACAACCCGGTCAACCGCACGCTCACTCGTCGGCTGCTTGAAAAGCTAGGCTGTGATGTGACAATCGCCAACGATGGAGAGGCCGCATCCGGTCTCTGGCAATGGCATCGGTTTGACCTGATCTTCATGGATTGTATGATGCCAAAGGTGGATGGCTTTGAAGCCACCCGACGTCTGCGCGAACATGAAAGCAGCGAGGGCCTGAAACCGGTGCCGGTCGTTGCCTTAACGGCGAGCGCGATGGAAAAAGACGAAGAACGTTGCCGCCGTGCGGGGATGGATTCCTTTGTCGCCAAACCGGTCAATATGGACATGCTTCGGGCGGTGCTCGAACAGTACTGTCAAAAATCACAAGCCAGAGACTCGTGAACAGCCCATGATTGTTGATTGCCCAACTTGTAGAAAGCCCGTGGAATGGGTAGACAGTAATAGCTATCGCCCATTCTGCTCAGAACGCTGCAAAATGATTGACCTCGGCGCCTGGGCGAACGAGGACTTTCGTGTACCCGCAGAAAACGCCGACCCGAACGACCTCGATGAGGGCGGTGAGGAAACCAGCCACTGAAGTGGCGCTCAGACCAGACTTACCGCGATGTAAGTTGAGCGTGCTATCGGTGCCTGCTACCATTTTGCTCAGTCAGTGTTTACTGATTCCTCTTTATCAATTTGTTTTTATTGATTACTACCGCAAACCATCTAAAGAATAAGGGTAAAAAATGAAGTACTCCCGAGTTCCACTTATCGTACTATCGCTCGCCGCCGCACCTGTGTTCGCCAGCGATTTTGATCTCTCGCTAACCAACGATTCGGTCAAGGGCCAGGTGAACTTCCTTGATACCAACGCCGATATGCAACTTGGCGCAGGCTATACCTATCACGAAGGTAGCCGTCACATCGGCAATATCGATTTTCACGCCCAGGGCCGAACTGCCTTGGGCAACCTCCCAACCACAGCGGGCCTGGGCCTGCGTGCACTGGGCTGGGACGATGATCGCCTCGACGGCGGCGCGGTCGGTCTGGGTGGTTTTGCCACGGTTAACATTCCAACAGTGCCTGGTTTGTCTGTGCACGGCGCTTTGCACTATGCACCCAACATTCTCTCGTTCGGCGATTCAGAAGACATGACCAGCCTCGAGATGCGCGTCAGCTACCGTGTCATCCGCAACGCCGAGCTGTTTGGTGGCTATCGTTACCTGAACACCGAACTGGAAGACACCCGTGGCGACATCAACCTCGATGAAGGCGTTCTGGTAGGCATGAAGCTGTTTTTCTAAAGCGTTAACCGTAATGTAGGAGCGACTTCAGTCGCGAAGTTTCTGAGTTACCTGGTAACTTTTTCGCGGTTGAAACCGCTCCTACAGGGGAAAGCAGACCTCTCAAATTGTAGGAGCGACTTCAGTCGCGAAGGTCTGAGTTACCTGGTAACTTTTTCGCGGTTGAAACCGCTCCTACATACAGGGAATTAAGCCACGCACTGAATACAACGTATAATCTGCTACAATTGCCGCCATGCATTTAGAAACGAGAGGCTTTATGACTGCGGCAATTCGGCTGCTGGCTTTTGGTGTACCACTGTTTCTTTTCGTCCTTGCAGGCGCCCTCTACACGCCTTCTCCGATGGATGACAGCAATGCGGATGACATTGAGTTAAGCACTCTGCCAGCGCTTCCCGGTTGGGCTACCGCAAGCTTGCCTGACTTTTCGACCCATAGTGATACCAGCGACAAAAAGGTCGCCTTTTTCTCGTTTCTCTATCCGCGCATCGTTCTGGCCAATGCCCGAATTCTGATCCAGCGTCAGTACCTGATGGCATTGGAGGAGAAAGACGAACTTACCGCCGTGGAGCTGCGCTGGCTTGAACAGCAGTCCGAGCGTTTGCGTGTGGATGCGGCCATCGGCAGTGATGAGATGTTCGACATGCTCACCCGCAGACTGGATGCCCTTCCCCCGTCGCTGATTCTCGCCCAGGCCGCTAACGAATCCGCCTGGGGCACTTCGCGATTTGCCCGCAGCGGTAATAACCTGTTCGGTCAGTGGTGTTTTTCCGAAAGTTGCGGCCTGGTGCCTGCAAACCGTGTCGACGGCGCCAGCCACGAAGTGGCAAGTTTCCGGTCGCCTTACCAGTCTATCCGCTCCTATATCCAGAACCTGAACCGCCATCCGGCTTACCGCTCGCTGCGTAATACCCGTGAACAGATTCGCCACCGTGGCAGCAACGTTAGCGGGCATGCCCTGGCACAGGGACTGATCAGCTATTCCGAGCGCGGCGTTGAGTATGTTGAAGAAATCCGAAGCATGATCCGTTATAACAATCTGTCGTTCTACGACAGGCAATACCGCAGAAAGGTCGGGGATGAAGCCCACGCACCTACGTTAATGGAACTTTCTACAGCACCGGAAGACGTTCTGCTTCCCGGCGATGGTTCCGGGGAGAAAACCGGCAAGGACGGTTAGTCTCTAACGGTTGGGAAGGGTAATGTTCAGAGTAAACCGAGTTCTCTAGCTCTCACTGTCGCCTGGGTTCGGGATTTTACTTCCAGCTTCGCGTTGATGCGTCGGGCATGGGTTTTCACGGTGTGAAGCGAAATATGAAGCCGGTCGCCGATGTCCTGATTTGATAGCCCCATTGCGATTAACTCCAGCACGCCCTGTTCACGATCACTGATCGGTTCTGCCAACGGAGGTGCCGACCGCGTCGGCACTGCATCTCCGTCATTAAGTTCGAATATATCTTTCAGGGAAGTCACGAATGCCGAATCAGGCAAACGTTGCAATGCAGGCCGGATCAGCTCAACAAGCTCCTGTTTAAGCTCCACAAACGGGCTCAGGTAATGTTCTTCCGTGGCTTTGGCAATAGCGGCTTTAAGGCGACTCCAGGCCTTGCCTGCCTTGCCAGCCTGATGAAAGGCGATCGCGTCAAGCAGATCTCCGTACAGGTGGATGCCGAAAGGTTGTGTTGATACCCCCAAAAGCTCCCTGAAGCGGTTATGCTCTGACTGTGCGCCGGACAGTTTTCCGCTCGCCAGCTCATAACGAACCTGCAACGTATCGAGCAGACCCGGCAACATCGGGAACAGCTCCGGTACCCGTTGCTGGTTTCGATACTCCTTCAGCTTGAGCAGCGCAGGCGCTGCGCTTTCGTGCTGGTTCTGGCTTAGCCAGCAGGTGGTTTTCAACGCTTCCAATACCGGCACATACACAGCGTCATCCACATGCCATATCTGCATGGTACGCTCAGCTTGCCCAATCCAGGAGAATGCTTCGACCATGCGGCCCCGGGCTTTCGCAATCAGCGTCCGCAATGCCATCGCCATCAAAAAAGCCAGATCACGGGTCTGTTCTGCATAACGGGCGCAGTGCACCAGCAGTTTCTCGGCTTCGTCATTCCGGCCCTGATGCCAAAGCACCAATGCGAGGCTGAGCTGTAGCCTGCCCTCGCCAATACGGGGTGGGCGGTTAGGGTCACTCATGGCGGCGTCCAGGCCATGTCTCAGCAACAGCTCTGAACGCCGTAAGTAACCTTTGCCTAGCTCGATACGGGCATGATCATACACCGCCAGCATTTCACAACCCGTGTCCCCGGATTCCCGCGCCAACCGGGATGCATGTCTGTTTGCACTGCGCGCCTCACCAAACCGGCCATCCGCACACAGTGCACTTGAGCGCACCAGCAACGCTATAAGCCGCGCATGCAGGGTCAGGCCCGGGTCGTCAATGGCCTGATCTGCTTCCCGGAGAGCCTCATGTATGTTGCCTTCTCCCCGCAAAATAAACGCTCGCAAAGCAGATAGCCGGCCATGCAGAGGTTGTTCATCGGCATGGGACAACGCTTCTATCAACTTTCGGGCCTCTTTAAACTGGCCACCAACCGCATGTACCCAGCCATAGACCACACGCAAGCGGGGGCTTTGACGAATAAGGCTCACAGGGAGGTTACGACGCAACTTGAGTAACGAGGCAGTGTCTTGGCTCACCAGTAACGCTTCCGACCCCTCTGAGGCTATCGACAGGGCGTGTTCCACATCGTTGCTGATCAATGCGTAGCGTAGCGCCTCCGAAAAATCTGCCCGGGCTTCAAACCAGCGGCTGGCGACGCCAGCGCGCGCTTTTGTACCGTTCAGGCCACGATTGACCAACAAGTCCCGCGCTAGCGGGTTAAAACGGAACCAGCGGCCCCGCCCGGAAACCGGATAAAGCGGCAAGCCGCTGTCTGAGGCTGTGGAAGGACAAAACCCCCGGTCACAGGCTTCATCCGCTATGTGTAAAAAGAGATCATCTGAAATAACCTCAAACTCGGCCATGATGCAAAGGCAACGTTGCTGGCCGGAGGTCAACCGGCTGAACAAGGAGTCCTGGACAAACCGCTGCACACTTTGGGTTTCCTGGATTGGCAGGCGTTCGTTATCGGATTCGAGCAACTCCTTACGGAACAGCGCCAGCGGTGTTAACCAGCCTTCAGTCAACGTATGAAGATGTTCTACCGCCAACACCGTAAGACGACCGATTACCACACAGTCATCAAAAAAAGCGAGCGTCTCCCGCCGGCTCAACGCCAGGGTTTCCATGGTCAGACGATGAAAGCGACCCGCCAGCGCGAACACATGGGTTTCAATCGGTAATGGACGACGGGAAATCAGCACCAGGGTAACCGCAGGCGGCAGCTCCTGCATAAGTTGCTCGACTAATGCGAGCGCCGGCGCCGTCACCAGAACATCCGTCGCATCCAGAACCAGAATCAATGACTCTCCCGGGTAATCCGAGGCCCTGAAGCCCGACAGTAGAATAGTCATGGTATCCGTCAAGGCGCCGAAAACAGGCTTGACAAGGGACTGATGACGGAGCTCCGGGCGCTTTAGCGCAAGCATAAGCAAGGCCATCAGTCTGGCGGGATCATTGTCCTGCGACGTCAATGTGATCCAGCTAACCGAACCCTGGGGACGATCCGCCACAGCCTCACACAAGGCCTGTGATTTACCATAACCCGCAGGTGCTTCAAGATGGAGTATCTTGCCCGGCAAGAGCGCCGAACTGACTTTTTTGGCAACCTGAGCACGGTCAATCCGCCACTCAGACGAACAGTGCGGCGTTTTGATGCGGTGTTGTAACAAATCCCAGATCAATTCTCCGGTCTGCGCTCCCCCGGCCAACGACAGATATTCGTCGTTGGCTGCACAGGCTTCGTCAAATGGTTTCAATCTTGGCCCCGTCTTGTTTTGATTACTGCTTTAGTCGTATACGCGTACCTATAACACGGAGATTAAACCAAACCACGGGCCCGGCGCAAAACATCGGTAAAAAAAATCAGTTTTCTGACGTAAATACAGGTTTTTTAGACACAAAAAAGCCGGCGCCAAAGCGCCGGCTTTTAAAACACACTAAAGCAGCTTCAGCGAGTACCCGCCCGACGCAAGGCCGCAGGCGTATAGTCTCTGGATGAGTGCTCAACACCAAACTGGTAAGGCTCCTGTTCTTCATTGGTCAGACCCAATGCGAGGTAACGGCCAGACAGCAAATCGTACAGCGTCTCAATGGCGTACCAGGGCACCTTGTGGTCATAGAAGAACATATTGTGAGCTTCTGCCACCCGCCAGAGTTCACCGCGCCCATCGTAATGATCGATGATAGATGCCTGCCAGGAATCTTCGTCAATGTAGAAGTCACGCTGGCCGTAGATATGGCGCTCACCGTCTTTCAATGTAGCGCGAACCTGCCAGACACGGTGAAGTTCGTAGCGGGTCAGCTCCTGATTGATATGGCCAGCCTTGACGATCTGGTCATAGCTCAGACTGCGGTTCGTCAGCTTGTAGGAGTTGTACGGAATGTACATTTCCTTTTTACCTATCAACTCCCAGTCGTAACGGTCAGGTGCGCCGTTAAACATATCGAAGTTATCTGTTGTCCGCATGCCGTCAGATGCTGTACCCGGTCCATCATAGGCGACCTGGGGAGCACGACGAACACGGCGCTGACCGGCGTTGTATACCCAGGCCCGACGTGGTTCCTTGACCTGGTCAATAGTTTCATGAACCAGCAGTACGTTGCCTGCCAGGCGAGCAGGTGCTGTAATCGCCTGCTTGAAGTAGAACAGTACGTTGGCATCTTCGGTTGGAGAGTAATCTTTCAGCGAAGCGCGCCATGTCAGTTCGTCCTGAAACTTGACCACGCTGTAGTTACCGTCAGCGGTCGGCGTTACCTGACCAACATTTCGGGTAACCGAGCCACCACGGTAGCGGGTGATGTGGTTCCAGATCACTTCCAGCCCATTTTGTGGGATCGGGAAAGGTGTGGCGTTCTGATAGTTTTTCAGACCGTTACCGCCGGCAATCAGTTCGACAGCTGTCGCATTTTTGACGGTTTCATCCAGAATTTCTTGGGGGTATGTAGAGGTGCGATGGGTATCGTAAACAGGAAGCACATAGTCATCGTACTTCTTGATCATCGCAACCTGCCCTGGTGACAGGTTGTCCGCATACTCATTAACGTTGCTTTGGTTGATTGTAAATTTGGGCTGCTCATTCGCGAAAGGGTTGACGTAGATGCCATCGCCTTTATAGCTGGCGGGTATCTCTGCTTGCGTCATACCGCCTCCCCACGCAGGGATGGCACCGCCGTTACCGGCTTTTTCAGCGCCCATCGGCGTCAGCGTATCGCCTAGCTTCGCAGCTTCTTCAGCTGATACTGCAGCGAAAGCGTTGCCAGCGAACAGGGAGGCCGCGAGGACCCCCGCGGCAATCAGTTTCTTGTTCAGTTTCATGTATTGTTACCTCGTTAAACGAATTCAGGCCCGGTCAGAACGAATAAGACACACTCGCGCTTATGAAGTCACGATCGGTGCTTTCGTTATACGGTTTACCACCAAAGAAGTTGGTGTAGCCGATCTCTGCGGTGTATTTATTCAGGTATACACCCTCCACCGACAGACCAATGGATTTGTTGCCTTCGTTGAAGGCGCCACCCGGCTGGGGCGCGTAGCCCTGGACGTCATGAGACCAAGCCAGTTGTGGCCGCAGGTTGATACCCGCAAACGCGTTCAGGTAATCCCATACGAACCTCGCACGATACCCCCATGAGAACGGCGTAACAAACCCTTCGTTGTTACAGTAGTTGGTATTGATGTTGGCACCAGCAGCACAAAAATCGCCAGTGAAGTTCGCGCCGGCAACTGGCAACGTACCGATACCGAAGGTGCCTGAGCGGCCGTAGCGGGCTTCGTCTTTATCCGGCAAGTCGTGAATGTAGTTCGCACCAAACTCTGTGATAAAGGATAGGCGGCTCGCACCCATCACCTGGTCAAAGAACTTGATCAATGTGAACTGTGCCTGTGACACCTTGAACCGGTCGTAGCCGTCAACAGGCTTGCCGGCCAGGTTCGCACCACCAGACTCCGCCAGACGTTGCTGTTCAAGTTTACTCACAACGTTGCCATTTGGATCACGTTGCTGCAAACCACCGAAGATCAGCTCAAACGCGTTCCACTGGATCGGCATGTTGGGCCGGAAGCTGTATTCTGCCCCCAGTGACCAGCCGCCGGGTGCAGTGGTGTTGATACTGATACCGTAAAGATCGATATTTTCCGGGTACTCGATGAAGTAGCTGGGGAACGTCGCGGACGGTTCATTCGGATCGTTTTGCTGACTGCCTGAGGGGCTCGATGGGTTGTTGACCAGACCGCTAACATAGGGCAGTCGGCTATTGTACTTGATGTAATAGAAACCCAGCTCGGAATCGTTGAGCTCAGGCACAAACCAACGCAACGCGACACCAAACTGATCTTTCTCATCCGCTTCTTGGTCGCCCAGACGTGGCGCGATGAATCCTTGAGCGAGCGCCTGGGAATCTGGCAACTGACCGGCCAGCAATACCGGGCCACAACCATCGGCTGTAAAGTCGTTGGTGGAGAAGAACGTACCGCAATCATCGACCCGCACTTTTTTCCAGTCGGTCTGAACGAACGCTTCAGCGGTTATGTTCTGGGTCAGACCAATGGAGGTGTAGAACATCTCTACCGGCAGCAAGGCCTCTTTCAGTTCAGAACCTGGCGCCCGGAAAGCCGGTACGTCGATCGGGTTAATGGTGTTGATGCCGCCTTGGATAAAAGTGCTTTCACCCCAGCTCACAACCTGCTTACCGTAACGAACGCTCAGCGGTGTATTGCCGATATACCAGTCGGTAAAGATGTAAGCATCCAGGATTTCAGCCCCGGAGGCGTTGTCTTTGGCATCGTCGTTGAGTTCGCGACGCTGGCCAACATCATCGACGGCACGGCGCTCGTCTTTCAGCTCGAAGTCGTAGTAGTACCGGCCTCGTACGAAACTACCGACGCGGGTCAGCACATCGCTATCAACATCGTAATTCAAGAACAGGTCAGTGGTGCCTTTGACGACCTTAGAAACGGTATCGCCTTTGGCAAAGTTATTATTGCCGTCGTCGTAGTTATTGGTTGACGCACCCACGTTGGCGTTGGCTCCGCCGGGCGCAAAACTTGGCCCCAGGTTACCCTGGCCAATCAACCGACGGTCACTGTCTTCAGTACGCCAGGTGGCACCAGCCGAAATCTGAGTGTCGAGCGACGCTTCCACATCCCCCAAATAAAATGAAAACGCTGACGCCTGGCCTGAAAAGCTAGCTGCAATAGCAACAGCCAGAGGCAATTTTGCCCACTGCTGCCACTGATATGTTTTTCTTGTCATTGGAAGGCTACTCCATTGTTGTTCTGAGTCGCTGCTCTAGTTATTGGTTTTCACGATATTGGAGGCTTCACGCACAGTGCTCGTGATGCTGGCACTATAGCTAAGCCGGTCGGACGCTTTGATCAGTCAAAAGTATGATTTTGCGAGCATCCGACTTTAAAAAGTAATTCAAGTTCAGTTGTCCGCGACATTCCGACCACTCCGGCGGCCCCCCAGACCGGAGCTATCGTACTGAGTCACTATAGACAACAATCAGTAAAGCAACCAGTTGGTACTCAGAGCATTTCGATGGCCATAACCGTGGCTTCCGAATGGGCATCATCGCGACCATGGCTGGCTTCAGGCTTTGTGAGCTGCTTCCAGGTATTCTCTGGATTGCATTTCAAGCAAACGCGAGGCGGTACGCTCAAATTCGAACGACAGTCGCCCGCCTGCGTATAAATCGGTAATCGGTGCTGCCGCCGACATGATGACTTTGACGTTGCGATCATAAAATTCATCAATCATATTGACGAACCGACGCGCCTGATCGTCCTTGTTATGCCCCATGACCGGCACGTTGCTAACGATGATGGCGTGAAACTCACGCGCCAACTCGATGTAATCGTTCTGACTGCGCGGGCCATCGCAGAGTTCCCTGAAATCGAACCAGACCACGTCATCCGCGTGGCTGATGGCCCGAAGCTTGCGCCCGTTTATGTCGAGATCAAGGGTGTGGCTGCCGGCCTCTACGGCCAGATTGTTATAACTGTTGCGCAAGCTGATGTCAGCGCCATCGTCCAGCGGATAGTGGTAGAGTTTGGCCTGCTCAAGACTGCGCAAGCGATAATCGACACCACCGTCCACATTGACCACATCGGTATGTTTTTTAACAAGCTCTATCGCCGGCAGGAACCGCGCACGTTGCAGCCCGTCATTGTAGAGACCATCCGGCACAATATTGGAGGTACACACCAGTGTTACACCCCGTTTGAACAGTCCGTCCAGCAGCATCGCCAGGATCATCGCATCGCCAATATCCGACACAAAAAATTCGTCAAAGCAGATTACCCGTGCTTCATCCGCAAACTGCGCTGCCACGTGCTCCAGGGGATTCTTCTCGCCTTTGAGGGTTTTTAACTCATTGTGCACACGCTGCATGAGACGATGAAAGTGCACCCGCACCTTACGTTTGAAAGGCAAAGACTCGAAAAACGTATCCATCAGATACGTTTTTCCTCGTCCCACACCACCCCAAAAATAAAGGCCTTTGACTGGCTGTTCCCTGCCCTTGTTCAGTTTAAGGCGTAATTTGACCATCGCCTTCTGGCTCTGGCTTTCAGCCTCAATCAGTTTGTCGTACAGTGATTGTAAACGGCGCACAGCGTCTTCCTGAGCTGAGTCTTTCTGGAAGCTTTGCTGCGCAAGATCGTGCTGATAGCGTTCCCAGGGTGTCATCAAGAGCATTCTCGAAGTGAGTGAACGACAGAGGGTTTTCAGGCGCGGTATTGTGGCGGAATCTGATAAATTTCGCCATTATGCCTCAAACGTACCCGT
>JBDNIR010000022.1:0-7063 GCA_041688195.1 Marinobacter sp. | reverse complement strand
TCAGCAGGAGAAAGTGCCGCTGGGGCAGACGCTGAACGCTGACCCCCGCTGTCGCTACGTTCATGGCAGCTTTTTCGACTTGGCGGTGAACGAAGGCTCCGGCTTTGATCCGCACCAGCCCGGACGTCTGTTTGATGCCATCCTGCTGGATATTGATCACTCCCCGCGGGCCTTGCTGAACGACTCCAACGCGAGTTTTTACACCACCGAAAGTCTGCAGCGCATGGCTCGACAGTTAAGGGCTGGCGGTGTGTTTGCGCTCTGGTCGAACGATCCGCCGGACGAGGACTTCATGGTTACTCTGAATGAGTTGTTCACCGACACGGCGTCTCACATAGTGGCGTTCTACAATCCCCTTCAGAACTGCGAATCCACCAACACCGTTTACGTGGGTGTGAAATCCGCAGCCTGATGGGTTGGCCCGCGTTAGCGGGCTTCCTGAGCCGCCTCATCGCCCGGCTGTTCACGACGGGCGTAGTTCTGGGCCATGACTGCGCACACCATCAGCTGGATCTGGTGAAAGATCATAAGAGGCAGAATTGCCGGGCCCACGGCACCACCCGCGAACAGCACCTGGGCCATGGGTACGCCGGTGGCCATACTCTTTTTGGAGCCGCAAAACACGATGGTGATTTCGTCTTCCTTGTTGAACTTCAGTATCCGCGCCAGCCAGGTGGTGATCACCAGCATGATAGCCAGCAGCCCGCAGCACACTACTGTCAGAATCAGCAGCGACATGGGCGACACTGCCTGCCAGAGACCGGCGATCACTGAGGAACTGAGTGCGGTATAGATCACCAGCAGGATGGAGCCCTGGTCGACGTTCTTCAGCCAGTGTTTGTTGCTGTCCACCCAGAAACCGATCCAGGGCCGCAGCAGATGTCCGGCCAGGAAGGGCAACAGAAGTTGCACGCTGATCTTGAGGATAGCCTCGAGCGTACCGGCAGTACCTGCGTCCGCATCCAGCAGGATCTTGACCAGAATCGGGGTGATAAAGATGCCCAGAAGGCTCGAAGCCGAAGCGCTGCACACGGCGGCCGGAAGGTTGCCTCGGGCCAAAGACGTGAAGGCAATGGCGGACTGCACCGTGCCTGGCAAGGCACACAGATACAGCACGCCCACCCAGAGGGCATCACCCAATATTGGCCGCAGGACAGGCTGAAAAATCAGGGCCACAATCGGGAACAGAATAAAGGTGCAACTGAAGACCAGCAGGTGCAGCCGCCAATGGGTCGCGCCCGCGATGATCGCCTGCCGGGACAGTTTGGCGCCGTGCATAAAAAATAGCAGTGCAATTGCAAAACTGGTCAGCCAGCCAAAGAATGTGGCGCCGGTGCCATGGGCTGGCAGCACAGTGGCGGTAATGATCACAGCGATCATGACCAACGTAAAGTTATCAAACAGCAAACGAAGACGAGACATGGCTGCTACCGAAATTGCACTAATTTAGCGCGCAGCTTAATCTGTTTTGGTTTTATTGGCCAATGCTATAAAGGAGTCCCACTATGCAGTATCTCCACACCATGATCCGGGTGAGCAATCTCGATGACTCGCTACGGTTTTACTGCGACTTGCTGGGGTTACAGGAAATCAGCCGCAAGGACAGCGAGAAAGGCCGCTTCACACTGGTCTTCCTGGCTGCTCCGGAGGATGAGCCCCGGGCCCGGGAAGACCGCGCCCCGATGATCGAGTTGACCTATAACTGGGATCCGGAAACCTACGCTGGCGGGCGTAATTTTGGCCATCTTGCTTATCGGGTGGATGATATCTACCGGTTGTGCGAGCACTTGCAGGCTAACGGCGTCATCATCAACCGTCCGCCCCGTGACGGTCATATGGCCTTTGTGCGCTCGCCGGATAATATTTCAATCGAGTTGTTGCAAAAAGGCGATGCGTTGGCGCCCAAGGAACCCTGGGCCAGCATGGAAAATACCGGCACCTGGTAGGTTATGCGGGAAGTTTGCGGTTATCGACGGCTGTTCAGCGCCACCGGTTCAGACAGCCACCTCGCATCCGGTAGCGGCCGGTCTCTTCGCCTTTGCGGAGGTAGACCCACCATTGACCGTCGCGGTGGTCCGGGGTACCCAGAATGTATCGGACCTGTTTTTCCGTCATGCCTTCGCGAACCTGCTGTTTCACCCGTAAGTGACGTAGTTCGGTGGACTGAATATAGCCGCCGGAGCACCCGTTACTGGGTTTTGAGGGCTTTCGGGCAGGCGCCTGCCAGAATTTCACGTCGGTGCCGGTATCGAGCTGGCCGCCGGTTAAGGTCGGGTTCACGGTGACGGTTTCGGCATTGCTGCCACAAGGGCTGTCTGAGAAGATCGTTTGATGGGCCCGCTGGCAGCGATAGATTTCGGCGCTGGCGGGGTATGAGAGTAGATATGAGAGCAGAGCGCTCACGATAAGCGTGAGGCTCGGAAGAAGTTGTCGCATCCTGCGTCTCCGGTGTATCCCATTCCATGGGAGTCATTAAGTAATCGGGGACAGAAGTTTATCAGACCGGCGCTCACCCGGCCACGACGTATAGGGAGAAGGCACGGCCGCCGAATAACGTTAAGATGATCAGCCGTGCAACTAAAACAAATGCCAGAGGTTTAGCTGTTATGCCAATAGATAATCCGGTTGATTGGTCTCATACCCGCGCGGCGGTCTGGCGCCGTCATCGCCAGGGGCTCAGGGCGATCTCCAGGCTGGATCCGGTGCAGTGGCACCAGCTCCAGGGAATCGAGCGCCAGCAGGCCGCGCTCGCCACCAATACCGAGCGTTTTTTGCAAGGTCTGCCAGCCAACAACGCCTTGTTGTGGGGCGCCCGGGGCACGGGTAAGTCCTCCCTGATCAAAGCGCTGCTGAACCGCTATGAGAATGACGGTCTGCGGGTGATCGAGGTGGACAAGGACGACCTGGTGGATCTGCCGGAAATCGTGGATGACCTGTGCGAGTTGCCGTACCGCTTTATCATTTATTGCGATGACCTGTCCTTTGAAGCCGGGGAATCCGCCTACAAGGCGCTGAAAAGCGTGCTGGAAGGCTCGCTGGAACTGCCACCGGAGAATGTCCGGGTTTACGCCACCTCCAACCGACGCCACCTGATGCCGGAGTTTATGGCGGATAACCTCAAGAGTGAGGTCCGTAACGGGGAACTGCATCCGGCTGAGGCGATTGAAGAACAGGTGTCGCTGGCGGACCGGTTTGGTTTGCAATTGTCGTTTTATCCCTTTGCTCAGGAGGTGTATTTGCAAGCTGTCGATGCGTTGTTTCCGGAGGTTGTCAACCGGCACGTGCTGCATCAGGAAGCCATTCGTTTTGCGTTGGGTCGCGGCGTGCGTAATGGACGCACTGCACAGCAGTTCTATCGCCAGTTCTCGGACCGCCGCTTCGACGACTAATGTTCCGGTGACCCGGTTCCGGGCAGTGACACCCGGAAACGGACACCACCGCCAGCGTTCTCGTTGGTGGCCTGAACAGTTCCGCCATGGTATTCCGCAATCAGTCTTACAATCAGCAGGCCCTGCCCCAGGTGGCCCTGACCCTTGCCGTCCCGGATCGATACAAACGGGCTGAAAATTTCGCCCGCCAGATGCTCGGGCAGGGTGGAGCCTTCGTTAAAAACGCTCAGTTCCACGCCGCTGGCCCGATGTTTCAGGTCAATCTCGATCCGCCCCTGCTCCGGGGTGAAGTCCCGGGCGTTGTCCACCAGTTTGTCGAGCAGTTGCACCAGCAGTTCCGGTGAGCCGTTCAGGGTGCAGCCGTTAACCGGGCCAACATAGCAAATCCGGTGCCGGGGGGAGAGCTCCTGATAAGCCCCAGCAGCCTGAGCCGCCACGATGGCGAGATCAAATACCTCTTTTTCAGCCTGATCGAAGCTCTGTTCCAGCCTGGCTGCCTCACTCATGCCCTGCAAGATCTGGCTCAGGCGGTCGGTGGCCTGGTGGGCCCGTTCGATGTAGACCGCCTGCTGATCTGGACGGGTATCCTGGGACAGGTTTTCCAGCGATGAGCGCACCACGGCCACCGGGGTCTTTAGCTCATGGGAGAGGCGGTGGGAAAAACTTTCCAGATAGCGGGTATAGCCTTGCAGGTTGTCGACCATCTGGCTGAATTGACGGGAGAGGTCACCCAATTCATCCCGCGCTTTGGTCGGCGGCATGGTGCCAAGGATTCGGCCATCATCATCGACACAGGCTCTTACCGCCCGCTGTAATTTGGTGATACGCCAGGACAACCAACTGGCATAGCCGAGCAGCACCAGCATCAAACCGATGATCAGCAAGGTGCTACGGGCGATCACGGAACCCAGCGTGTTTCCTGACAACGCCAGAATCTGCTCCAGGGATTGCTCCAGTACCAGTAGGTGGCCAGCAGGCAGTTCGGTGGTGACCATCAGATTGGCGTTTGCGTCGCCGTGACGGACAATGGCTCTCTCGCTCAGTTGTTCCGGCGCTATCTGGTTGCCGGTTTCGGCCAGTTGCAGGGGTAAAGGCTGGAAGTAACGCACCAGGGCACGTAGGCCATTCAGACTGATCTGCTCGACGATTTCCAGCGGGCTCATGGCGTCGAAATCCGCCTGGGTCTCAGGTGCCGGAATATCGCTGTCTGCCAGTATCCAGCCTTCTGGCGTCAGCACACGAACATGCTGGCCGGGCAACAGGGAGGCTGAGAGGCCCGCCTCGAGACGTGGTAGTCGGGTAATCAGTCGCGGCATCCTGGGATTCACGGCCGGGCCTGCGACCGGAAGGGTTTGTCCGGACCCGGTAGCGGTACTGTCCGGCACAGGCCGGTGAATGGCAAAACTGAACAGACTGTTCTCGTCCGGCCGGGGCAGTTGCAACTCGAGTTGATAACCTCGGCCAGTGGCTTGCCATACGCCAGTAATCTGATAATCCGCTGCGGGTTCTCGCCCGGGTCGCCAGCCCACAACAGGGCCCGGTGCGGGCGTTCTGATGTGGCGCTCACGCAGGCCGTCTCTGCTTTGCCAGTAAATCCGTAAGTGCTCGAAAGGCTGGTCAGGCTGGCCGGGATCAAAATAGACCGGTGACTCCGCCTGTACCCGAATCAAAAGATACAGTGCGCTGCCATGGACGGCAGCCTGCCATTGAATGGGCTCATTGGTGACCTCAGCCGGAGCTTCGGTGTCGTCATAGCCGGGCCAGTCGTCGCCGTAGCCGTCGATGTGGGGTGCTCTGTTGAGTGTGGTGGCGTAAAGCGTCTCCCGGCTGTCCGTCACGGGCAATTGGTTTGACAGGGCAAGGGCGATACGGCTGGCCTGGGCGCTGAGCTGGTTTGAGGATTGCTCCCGTAACGCGGTATCAAGCTCCAATACAAATTGCAGACCTGTCCAGGGAATCAGCAGCATCAGTAAGCTGGCAATGAAAAGCTGACGCTTGAGGCTCAAAGCTCAGGCCTCATGGGCGTTCCAGCGATAGCCAAAACCGTAAGCCGTCTGGATGCCATCGAAGGCACTGTCGCACTGCTGGAACTTGCGGCGTATGCGTTTTATATGGGAGGTCACGGTGTTGTCGTCAAGCACGGTATTGGCAGCTTCCATCAGTTGGGTGCGACTTTTGACATGGCCAGGGTGATGGACCAGGGCGTGGAGCATCCAGAATTCGGTCACCGTCAGGTCGATCGGTTTGCGATCCCATTCCGCCGTCATGCGGTCGACATTCAGGTGCAGGCGGCCCCGCTCAAGTTCTTCGTCGGGCTGCTGGCGGGATTCGGCCCAGGCATCGGCACGGCGAAACAGGGCGGTAATGCGAGCGAACAGGTGGTCCAGGCTCATGTCTTTGGTGACGTAGTCATCGGCTCCCAGCCTGAGCCCGAGGACGGAATCGGCGTCGCTGTCCCGGGCGGTCAGGAAGATCATCGGCAGGGTCGGGGAGAGCTGACGCAAGTCCCGACAGAGGTCAAAGCCACCGTCCATTTCATCTCCGAGGCCCACATCGATAATCGCCAGATCCGGCAGGCCATTACGCAGGGCCTGGAAGGCACTCTGGCGGTCGCCATAAACGGATACCCGGTAGCCCCGGCGCTCGAAAGCATCGCGGTAGTTCTCGCGAATCGCCGGTTCGTCTTCGATTAAAGCAATGTGACGTTTCATGGTGAGTCCCGGGTGTGGTCCTGAATCTGTTCGCCATTTAACCATGGAAACCGGTTAGCACAAGTATGGCAGGCCGGTTTGCCATAATTGATCACATTCTGCCTTTGTCTGGACAGATTCCGCCACGGTATTGCCGTTTCGATGGGTTGAAATCAACGCCATAACCGACTCATCGAGAATAAGGAATCTGGCCGATGCAATCCAATGCGCTGTCCCGGGAGGTGACCAACCACACCTCTGAATCCCGTTGTTCCGGCTCCGCTCGTCAGTCCAGGCGGCTGGCCGTTGTTGAAGGTGTCAGCTTGTGGTTGGCGGTGCTCTTATTTTTCGCCATACAGTCGTTTGCGAACACCAGCCAGGACTTGCCGATAACGGATTTTAGCGTACACCTGTGCGCCAAATTTTCAGGTAAAGCAGGGCAGTATCATGAGTGCATTGCCCGCCACTGAATAACGGTTCCCGCCATCGAATCTCTTGAAGCGCCCCGCAAAACAGGGCAGTCTCTATCGGTTATCGCATTCAGCACGTCTTGATCTGCAGGCGTGCTCAAACCTGCACGGAGAAGCAAGTAATGAATATTATTCTGTTCCTGATCATCGGTGGTGTTGCCGGTTGGCTCGCTGGCCTGATTATGAAAGGTCGCGGTTTTGGGGTGCTGGCTAACATCGGCATTGGTATCGTCGGCTCCATCATTGGTGGCTTCGTATTCCGGTTGCTCGGTCTGGCGGCTCAGGGCGCTGTCGGTGAATTGGTAACGGCAACGGCGGGCGCGGTCTTGCTGCTCGCCATTGTCAGTGCGATCAAGAAGGCTTAATCCATGATTATTCCTGTAACGGCGGTCTATGCCAGTATTACCGGCTTTTTGATGTTGTTCCTGGCTTATCGGGTGTCTACCTTCCGGCTCAAGCACAAGAAAGGTATGGGCTTTACGGAAGACCGGGATTTCGAATCTGCTGTTCGCTC
>JBDNIR010000184.1:0-4854 GCA_041688195.1 Marinobacter sp. | reverse complement strand
CTGCCACTGACTTCTCGTCCTACATCGCTCCGGTAACCAACTCGGGTGCCGACGTGCTGATCCTGAACCACTACGGTTCAAACATGGTCAACTCGCTGACCAACGCCGTACAGTTTGGCCTGCGCGAGAAGAAGGTCAACGGCAAGGATTTCGAGATTGTTGTACCACTGTATTCCCGCCTGATGGCACGCGGTGCCGGTGATGCAGTCAAGGGTATCTTTGGTTCCACGAACTGGCACTGGTCATTGCAGGATGCCGGGTCCAAAGCCTTTGTCGATTCTTTCGGCAAAGAGTACGGCGAGCCACCGTCGCAGGCGGCGCATACCTGCTACGTGCAGACGCTGCTGTACGCCGATGCGGCCCAACGTGCGGGCAGCTTCAATCCATGTGCGATCGTCGAAGCGCTTGAGGGCTTTGAGTTCGATGGCATGGGCAATGGCAAAACCCTGTACCGGGCTGACGATCACCAGTGCTTCAAGGACGTGCTGGTGGTGCGTGGTAAGCAGAATCCGACGTCGGAATTTGACTTGCTGGAGATCGTCAACATTACGCCGGTGGAAAAAGTCACCTACGCGCCGGACCACGAAATGTTCGCCGGTGGCTCACTCGGTAAGTGCAACCCGGGCGTCTGACGACAGCCGCCTTCCTTCCCTGGCGGAGGTGCCGGGCCTGATGGCCCCCATGTGCCTCCGCCAGCACGATCTGGATATGCCTGTCGCACTGCGGGCGCCTGTTATCAGACAAGGTACAACCGATGGATGCCATCCTTCTACAGTTTCTTAACGGGCTGGATAAAGGCAGTGCCTATGCCTTGATCGCGCTCGGTCTCACGCTGATATTCGGTACCCTGGGCGTAGTGAATTTCGCCCACGGCGCCCTGTTCATGATCGGCGCATTCTGCACTGTCACCCTGCATAAGCTTCTTTCCCTGGATCGCGTGACATTATCGGAAACCGAATTGAGCCCTTGGGGAACCCCCCTGGAGATCCACGTACCTTATGCCAAAATCTGGTTTGGTGACCTCGGCACGACGATGATCGACTACTCGGTTTTCTGGTCCATCCTGTTCGCGATTCCAGTAATGCTGCTGATCGGCATTGTTATGGAGCGTGGGCTGATCAAGCACTTCTACAAACGCCCCCATGCGGATCAGATTCTGGTGACCTTCGGCCTGGCAATTGTGCTTCAGGAGGTGATCAAGCAGGTTTTCGGCGCTAATCCCATTCCGCAACCGGCACCGGAAGCGTTTGTGGGGTCGATCGATGTCGGTGTCTATCTGGGAATGGCCAATAATGCCGTGATCTACCCCATCTGGCGGCTGGTCTATTTTCTGTTTGCCGCGATTGTGATCGGTAGTGTGTTTGCATTTTTGCAATACACCACGTTCGGCATGGTCGTGCGGGCCGGGATGGCCGACCGGGAGACGGTGGGTCTGCTGGGCATCAATATCGACAAGCGATTTACCGCCATGTTTGGTATCGCCGCTGTGGTGACCGGCCTGGCGGGTGTCATGTACACGCCGATACTGTCCCCTAACTACCACATGGGTATGGATTTCCTGGTGTTGTGCTTTGTCGTGGTGGTGGTTGGCGGAATGGGCTCGCTGACGGGAGCCGTGGCGGCCGGTTTTCTGCTGGGCATTCTGCAGAGTTTCGCATCCATGCCTGAAGTGAAGGATTTCCTGTTCGGATTTTCTATCGACCAGGTCATCATCTACCTTGTTGCGGTTGTCATCCTCCTGACCCGTCCGCGCGGACTTATGGGGCGCAAAGGCGTTATGGAGACCTGATGACATGATAAAGACCTTACGGAACAACGATAGCGCTCTGATGATCCTGTTTACCGTGCTGGTGCTGGCCGGGCCTCTGATCCTGGCACCGTTCGGCGCAGGGTATCCTGACCTGATGCAGCGGTTTGCTATCTACGGCATCTTTGCCATCGGCTTCAATCTTCTGTTCGGCCTGACCGGCTACCTGTCGTTCGGCCATGCGGCCTTTCTCGGGGTCGGCAGCTATGCGGCGGTATGGATGTTGAAACTGCTCACCGTCAATATCGTACCTGCCGTGATATTTGCGGTAGTGATTTCTGGGCTGTTTGCGCTGTTAATCGGGTTTGTCTCCCTGCGCCGGTCGGGAATCTACTTTTCCATACTGACCCTGGCGTTCGCCCAGATGTCATACAATCTGGCGTATTCAGTGCTGACACCTATCACCAACGGTGAAACCGGCTTGCAGATGGATCTGGACGATCCACGGATTCTGGACAGTGCCACCCAGGGTGGGCAACTGCCATCACCGTCTCTGTTCGGGCTTGAGATGGGAGACACCGCCGTCGTCTCATTCCTGGGTATGGATCTGCAGTTCAATGTTGGCTTCTACGTCTGCGCGCTGATCCTGATTGCGCTGTTCTATGTGTCACTGCGCATATTCAGGTCACCATTCGGAATGATCCTGCGCGCTATAAAAAGCAACCAGACCCGCCTGAACTACACCGGTTTCAATTCACGGCCCTACACTATGGTTGTGTTTGTTATCTCGGGCATGTATGCCGGTATTGCCGGCGCCTTGCTGGTCTGTATGGACCCGCTTGCCGGGCCGGAACGCATGCAATGGACGGCCTCTGGTGAGGTGGTGCTCATGACCATTATGGGTGGCGCTGGCACGCTTGTGGGGCCGGTGCTGGGCGCTGGCATTATCAAGTATTTCGAGAACATCTTCAGTCGTATGAACGACGCTATTGTCGCCGACTGGTTTGCGATATTCCCCGATTGGCTGGCTGACACGCTCACGGCTATCGTCACGCCATTTCTTGGCAGCGGCTGGCATATGTCACTCGGCCTGATCTTCATGCTGGTGGTGATCTTTCTGCCGGGTGGACTGGTGGAGGGCGCTAACCGCATCATGGATCGCTTCGGTCTGGGCCGCTCAACGGGCGATGCGACGCCCGGCAACAAAACCTCCTCAGCGGATCACAAGTCGCCGGATGAACCGGCTGACGACGCCAGGCCTAAGGAGTCCTGATCGTGGGAATACTTGAAGTTAAAGGCGTTAACAAGCGATTTGGCGGCCTGCGGGCGCTGGATGATGTGAACCTCTCTATCAAGGAGAATTCCATTCACGCTGTAATCGGGCCGAACGGTGCCGGTAAATCCACATTGTTGAACTGCTTTATCGGCAAACTGGTGCCTGACAGCGGCACCGTAATGTTCAATGACAAAAGTCTGCTTGGCCTGACGCCCTATCAGATCAATCAGGCCGGTATCAGCCGGGTATTCCAGACACCGGAGGTTTTCTTGGATCTGAGTATCCTTGAGAACGTCATGCTTCCCGCGATGGCTCACAGGGATGGTGCATTCCACGTATCACCCTTCAAGTCCGTTGCGAAAGAGACCCAGTTGCGGGAAAAAGCCGAACAGATATTGCGAAATGTGGGTTTACTCGATGAGCGCCACCACACGGCGTCTGCCATGTCGCGGGGTAACAAGCGACGGCTGGAACTAGCGATGTGTCTGGTGCAGGACCCCAAGCTGCTGTTACTGGACGAGCCCACAGCAGGCATGGCCCGGGCGGATACCAATAATACAATTGACCTGCTGAAGACCATCAGTGACGCCCACAACATCACCTTTTTGGTCATCGAGCATGACATGCACGTGGTGTTCAACCTGGCTGATCGCATCAGCGTGCTGTCCCAGGGGCATGTCATCGTCGAAGACCACCCCAGCAAAATCAAAGGCCATCCGAAAGTGCAGGAGGCTTATCTGGGCACCGCACAGAATCAGGAAGATCCGGAGCAGGAAGCTCAACAGGCTGAGTGATATTGTTTAACCCGAGCCATTATGAATAACGAGGGGCATCATGAGCGAACAGACGGCCACCAGTGCCCGGGAACCATCCAGATCACCGGCTTTTTTCTCGGTTTGGGACCTGCACGCCTATTATGGCCAGAGCTATATCGTCCAGGGCGTAACGCTGAATATTCACGAAGGCGAGATTCTCGCGCTGTTGGGACGAAACGGTGCCGGCAAGACCTCCACTTTGCGTGCCATCGCGCGGTTGGATAGCCCCGCCGTCACTCACGGCGAGATCTGGCTGGATCATCAGCCCCTGCATACCATGAAAGCATGGCAAGCTGCCCAGAACGGTTTGGCGCTAGTACCGGAAGATCGACGAATCATCCCCGGTCTCACTGTGGAAGAAAACCTCAAACTGGCTCAGATTGCGCCTTCGCCCGGGTGGTCTATCGAGCGTATTTTTGAACTCTTCCCAAGACTGGGCGAACGCCGCAACCAGGAGGGCACCACGCTCTCAGGCGGCGAACAGCAAATGCTCGCCATCAGCCGGGCACTGGCACGAGACATCAAACTGCTGCTGCTGGACGAACCCTACGAGGGGCTGGCACCGATTATCGTCCAGGAAATCGAACGCACCCTAAAAGAAATCAAAGCCCTGGGTATCACCACCGTCATCGTCGAGCAGAACGCCGTCGCCGCACTCAAGCTGGCGGATCGAGCGGTCATCCTCGACATGGGAGAGGTGGTGTTTGAAGGTCTGGCGAGTGAGGTGCTAGAGAATGAAGAGCTGCGCCATACGTACCTTGCCATTTAAGGAAAACCCGACTAAGAAAATCCGGGACAGATTTATTGTCCGCTAATCGGCGCCACAGAAAGGCACGGCGGTTACCGCGAAACGAGGAACAATGAAATTCACCTTTTGTTTTTGCCGCCATTGGCGCCCGACAAGGCACGCCACGTCAAATTACTGGCAACCGACAACACCCCACCGTTGCCTGTGCTCAGGCCTTTACCGGATTCCATATTTGCGCCAGTACTGCTCAAGGTTGGCGACAACATCT
>JBDNIR010000183.1:0-3163 GCA_041688195.1 Marinobacter sp. | reverse complement strand
GCCCATCAAACTACAGTGGTCCCGGGAAGACGATATCCAGCACGCCTACTTCCATGCCGTATCCGTTGATCATCTGGAAGCAGGCCTGGACGGGGAGGGCAAGGCGACCAGCTGGCGCCACCGGACCCTGTCTCCCAGCATTGCCTCTCTGTTTGCCGAAGACCCAAAACACAAGGCCGAGTTTGAACTGGGTATGGGCTTCAATACCATGCCATTCAGCATTCCGGCCATCAGGCTGGAAAACCCACCCGCACCGGCTCATGTGCGTATTGGCTGGTTCCGCTCGGTGTACAATCTGCCCCACGCCTGGGCCATCCAGAGTTTTGCGCACGAAATGGCCGTGGCAGCCGGCAAGGACCACCGGGACTATGTTTTGGACCTGCTTGGGCCGGACCGGGAAGTTCACAATCTGACCGTCGGCGATGGCTGGAACTACGGCGAGGATCCGGACATCCACCCGATAGATGTGGCCCGAATGCGCCGGGTGATTGAGCGCGCCACTGAAGAAGCCGGCTGGGGGCGCGAGACAGGGAAGGGGCGTGGCCTTGGTCTGGCCTTTCACCACAGTTTTGTCTCCTATACTGCCGTTGTTTTTGACGTAGAAGTGGACGATGAGGGCGAATTGACCATTCATCGGGCGGACATTGCCTTCGACTGTGGGCCCCAGGCCAATCCGGAACGAATCCGGTCGCAAATGGAGGGCTCCTGCGTGATGGGGATTGGTATCGCCCTGCAAAGCGAGGTGACCTTCAAGGATGGCGTTGCCCAGCAGAGTAACTTCAACAACTACCTGATCCCACGAATGCCGGACGCGCCGAAAGTGGTCAGGGTGCACCTGATCGACAATCCCAACGACGCCATGGGCGGTGTGGGCGAACCCGGCCTGCCGCCGGTGGCGCCGGCACTTTGCAATGCCATCTATGCGGCTACAGGGAAACGTATCCGGCGTCTCCCTGTGGGTAACCAGTTGAGCTGATACCCATGCATTGACTACGATCAGAAAAATTGAGACTGGCGAGTAGACTTTATGAACGTAATCATCATAGGCGCGGGAATTATGGGAACCACTTTTGCTACTTTGGCAAAAGAGATGGCACCCGAGTTGGATATCACCATTTTAGAGAGACTGGACGGTGCCGGCGCGGGAAACTCCTCTCCATTCTGGAACGCCGGCACGGGGCATGAAGCGAACTGCGAGCTTAACTACACGCCAGTGGATGAAGAGGTCATTTCGGTTGAAAAAGCTCTGAAGATCCACGCCCAGTTCAATGTCGCCAAGCAGTTCTGGGCTTATCTGATCGAAAAGGGCGCCATCAAAGACCCTAAAATGTTTATTAATCAAACCAAACACTGCACCATTGTTTCCGAATCCGCTATTGAAGAACTGCGATTGCGGTTCAAGGAAATGTCGGCCCATCATTTTTTTGAGCACATGCGTTACTCAGAAGACTTTGATGAAATTAAGAGCTGGATTCCCTACACCATGGACGAGCGCCCACGCCATGAAAAAATGGCGGCTACCGTCATTGAGACAGGTACGGACGTTAATTTTGGTGCGTTAACGGAGCAAATGGCGGCACACGCAACGCAGGACTTGGGTGTAAAATTTGAGTATGGCACCCACGTTAAGCGCGTGCACAGGAGCCCGACCGGGCGGTGGGTTATCGAAGCTGAAAGCAGAGGGAAACCGGTTCAGCATAAAGCGGATGTGCTTTTTGTCGGTGCCGGTGGGGGCGCATTTCCCCTTCTGAAAAAAAGTCACTTGCCGTTTCGAAACCGCTTCACCGGCTTTCCGGTCGGCGGGCGTTTTCTTCGGGCGCCGATCAGTGAAGAGCAAGCCGGGTATTACCGGGCCAAAACCTATGGCAAAGCGAAAGTGGGCGCGCCTCCCATGTCCGTGCCGCATCTGGATTTGCGGGTGGTGGACGGTAAGCATTACTTATTGTTTGGTCCTTTCGCCTCATTCAAACCTCATCTCGAGAGAGGCCGTGGATTTTTTGATTACCTCAGATCAATTCGCCCGCATGATATCCCGGGCTTGCTGAATGTCGCCTTAGAGCATTTTCCTCTGGTTAAATATCTGGTTTCAGAGACTTTCAAAGGCGAAAAGAGCATGTTCGAGGAGCTTGATAGCTTTGCTCCGGGCTTGAGTAAAAGGTTTGACTGGAAACCGGTTCAAGCCGGCCAGCGAGTGCAAATCATCAAAGACGGAGATTTGCAGATGGGCACAGAAATCCTCGTGTCCAAGGACAAAACTTACGGGACTTTACTGGGGGCATCGCCGGGAGCGTCGGTTTCGCCCGAGGTTATGTTGCGCTGTCTCGAACAATTGTTACCGTCTATTTTTTCTAAAGAGAAAGCCAAGAAAAAGAAGAGTGAAATTTTTCCCGAGGATGATCTGGATACATTAATCAGTCATCCTGATCGTTACCGAGAGATTCGCGATGCAGTCAACAAACAGTTGGGGATAACTCAGTCCAAGGCGCAATAAGATCGACCTACACTGCCAATACAAGCCCCATCAGCTTTTCGGGCTTGAGGTTCACGCCTATTGCCTGATGGCCAGTCGCATCCCGGCGCCTTCAACAATGTCCACTCACATTAACAACCTGGGATTAGTTGACATCCTCCCCGTCCTTTTCGCGTAGCGACGAGTGAAGCAAGAGGGCGGGGAGGATGTCAAGTATTCTTGCTATAGTCGGCTCCGAAATACGGCTTTTCTCACCCTCTATCAGACCTGCCAGCTTCAGGCGCCGCTCGGGATAGTGATGTTAAACAAGCGATTGCCAAGCCGTTTTTTGAACCTCTCACTAGCAATTATCATCCTGCTGGGCGTTGTGGGCTGTTCCGCCTTCCAGCAGCGTGACCGGATGGCGACCTTCAATAGCGCATACGGCCAAGGCAATTATCAATCCGCCGCCAGCGCCATGGCACTGCATCCTAAACAGGACGATAGCGGGCAAAATGGCCACTCCGGCGATAAGGTACTGGAACTGCTGCACCTGGGTGAGGCCCACCGCCTGGCCGGAGACTACGATGCCGCCATCGCCGCTTTCGACCGGGCGGAGTCGGGCATGAAGTATCTCGATACCCAAAGTGGGGCTTCCTCCGCCATGGGAAAGGTCGCCTCGGTACTGGTTAACGAATCCTCCCGGGATTACCG
>JBDNIR010000182.1:0-5409 GCA_041688195.1 Marinobacter sp. | reverse complement strand
TTGGTACTCTTGAGACTGTTCTGGAGCGTCCCCTAAACATGGGCAGCTACATACTCAGACGACTCATGCTGATCATTCCCACCTTGTTCGGCATTATGCTGCTCAATTTCGTGATTGTTCAGGCCGCTCCCGGTGGGCCTATTGAACAGCTGATCGCGGAAATGGAAGGCCATGGCGGCGGCGCACTCAGCCGGGCAACCGGTGGTGGTGGCAGCGAGGTTTCATCTGCCAGCGATAACCGCAGCGGCCGCGGCATTCCCGATGAATTGCTGCAAGAGCTTGAAGTCATGTACGGCTTCGACAAGCCCGCCCACGAACGCTTCTTCAAGATGCTCGGTGATTACGCCACCTTCGATTTCGGTGATTCGTTTTATCGTGACCGTAGCGTCACTGAACTCATCATCGACAAGATGCCGGTCTCGATTTCTCTCGGGCTTTGGTCAACCCTCATCATCTACCTGATATCGATACCTCTTGGTATTCGCAAAGCGGTCGCTGATGGCTCGCGCTTTGATGTCTGGAGCAGTTCGGTGATCGTCGTCGGATACGCGATACCGGGTTTCCTGTTTGCCATCCTGCTGATCGTGCTATTCGCCGGTGGCAGTTACTTTGACTGGTTTCCGCTCCGTGGGCTTACCTCACCGGGATTTGAAGATATGAGCTGGCACGAGCAGGTCCGCGACTACTTCTGGCACCTCGCCTTACCGGTATTTGCCAATGTCATTGGCGGCTTTGCCACCCTGACCCTGCTGACCAAAAACTCCTTTCTTGACGAGATCGGTAAGCAATATGTGGTGACTGCGCGCGCGAAGGGTCTGGAAGAGCGCCAGGTGCTTTATGGCCACGTATTCCGCAACGCCATGCTTATTGTCATTGCCAGCTTGCCCGGGGTACTGGTGGCGCTCTTCTTTACCGGCTCACTGCTGATTGAAGTGATTTTTTCTCTCGATGGCCTTGGCTTATTGGGCTTTGAGGCAGCACTCAACAGGGATTATCCGGTTATCTTCGGCACCCTGTTTATTTTTACGCTGATGGGGCTGGCGTTAAAGCTCATCAGCGACATCACGTATGTGCTGGTCGACCCTCGAATTGATTTCGAGAGCAGGGAGCACTGATATGGCTGCCATGACCCTGACACCCATCCAGCGGAGACGGCTTGGCAATTTCCGCAAGAACCGTCGTGGTTTCTGGTCCCTGTGGATCTTCCTGATATTGTTCGGCTTGTCGTTGGTTGCAGAGCTTTTTTCCAACGACAAACCCCTGGTGCTGTCCTATCAGGACGAGATTTTCTTCCCCATGGTGGAGTCCATCCCGGAAGAACGCTTTGGCGGGTTTTTACCCACTGAGGCTGACTATCGCGACCCCTTCATTCGAGACGAAATCGAGGCTAATGGCTGGATCATATGGCCGCCCATCCGATTTTACTACGACACCATCAATTACGACCTGGATGAACCTTCCCCGGCACCGCCCTCCTCTGAGAACTGGCTGGGCACCGATGACCAGGGCCGGGATGTGATGGCCCGGCTGATCTATGGGTTCCGGATTTCGGTCCTGTTCGGGCTCACCCTGACTATTCTCAGCTGCATCGTTGGCGTGATTGTGGGCGCTATCCAGGGGTTTTATGGCGGCAAGACTGATCTGGTTGGTCAGCGTTTTATTGAAATCTGGTCCGGTCTCCCGGTGCTGTACCTGCTGATTATTCTCTCCAGTATTGTTCAGCCGACATTCTGGTGGTTGCTGGGCATCATGTTGCTATTCAGCTGGATGGGGCTGGTGGACGTAGTACGTGCCGAATTCCTGCGGGCCCGAAATTTCGAGTACGTCAAAGCGGCCAGAGCACTGGGTTTAAGCAACCGCATGATCATGTTCCGGCACATCTTGCCCAATGCCATGGTCGCGACTCTGACGTTTATTCCGTTTATTCTTACGGGCGCCATCACCGGGCTTACCTCGCTGGATTTTCTTGGTTTCGGCTTACCATCCGGGTCGCCGTCACTGGGTGAGCTCATCGCGCAGGGCAAGGCCAATCTCCATGCACCCTGGCTGGGTATTTCCGCATTCATTACGCTGGCGACCATGCTGACGCTCCTGGTGTTCGTGGGCGAAGCGGTGCGCGACGCCTTCGATCCGAGAAAGAACTGATATGATGGAATTACTGAACATTTCAGATCTTTCCATAACCTTCGACGGACGCGATGCGGTCGTCGACAAGCTGTCACTGACTCTGGACAAGGGCCGTACGCTGGCCATCGTGGGTGAAAGCGGCTCTGGAAAATCCGTTACGGCACTGTCCATTTTACGGCTATTGGATGAACGCCACGCAGCTTACCCCACCGGGCGCATTACCTATCAGGGTGAAGACCTTTTGACTGCCCAGATAAAGCGCATGCGGCAGATTCGAGGTAAACAGGTCAGCATGATTTTTCAGGAGCCGATGACCTCCCTGAATCCGCTGCACACTGTCGAAAAACAGATTTCAGAGACCCTCGCCCTGCACCTTGGACTCAGAGCACAGCAAGCCCGCGCACGCTGCGTTGAGCTGCTTGAGCTGGTCGGAATCGACGATGCCGAAACACGCCTTGGAAGCTATCCTCACCAGCTCTCGGGGGGCCAGAAGCAACGGGTCATGATCGCCATGGCGCTGGCCAATGAACCTGACCTGCTGATCGCCGACGAACCCACCACAGCGCTGGATGTTACTGTTCAGCGCCAGGTGCTTGAGCTGCTGAAGCGCCTCCAGCAAAAGCTTGGCATGGCCGTGCTTCTGATAACCCATGATTTGTCGATTGTGCGACGCTATGCCGACCACGTAGTGGTCATGGAGAACGGTCGCAAAGTGGAAGAAGCTGAGGTCGAGACACTGTTCAGTTCCCCCCAACACGCCTACACCCGAAAATTGCTTGATGCGGAGCCGCCAACTGCTCCAATTACTTTGCCCGATGACACCGCTGAGTTGCTGGACGTTCGTGACCTGGATGTCAGGTTTACCACCAAGAAATCCCTTCTGGGCAAGCGCCGGGGATTTTTCCATGCGGTCCGGAATGTCGGGTTCTCGGTACGACGAGGTGAGACGCTGGGCATCGTCGGGGAAAGCGGCAGTGGCAAAACCACTATTGGCCATGCGCTGTTGAAATTGACCGACAGTCAGGGCCAGGTGCGATTTTTGGGCGAGCCGCTTGAGAACCTGAACCAGAAGCAGTTCCGGCCGTTTCGGCGCCAAATACAGATTGTGTTCCAGGACCCGTTCGGCAGCCTCAGCCCTCGCATGTCGATCGCCGAGATCATTCGCGAAGGTCTCCAGGTCCACGAGCCCGACGGCACCGATCACGATCAGAAAGTCATCCAGGCGCTGACCGACGTGGGTCTTGCCCCGGAAGCACGCCATCGTTACCCCCATGAGTTTTCAGGGGGGCAGCGGCAACGTGTGGCTATTGCACGGGCACTGGTGCTTCAACCTGACCTGATAATTCTGGATGAGCCCACATCTGCGCTCGACCGGACGGTACAAAAGCAGGTAATCGAGTTACTCCGTGAATTGCAGGCTCGCTATGGTCTAAGCTATATATTTATCAGTCATGATCTGGCCGTGGTACGCGCCCTGAGCCATAAGCTGCTGGTACTCAAACATGGCCAGGTTGTTGAGTACGGGCCAGCGGAGAAGGTTTTTAGCGCTCCGACCGCGGATTACACAAAGGAGTTGCTCAGCGCAGCGCTGTTTTATCAGAGCAGCCCCAAAGAACCCCAAGCTAGCGGGGCTGACTAAGACCAATTGAGTGTTACCTGCAGCCTCGATATTAACGGATAATGCTTGTCAGGAATCTTCCAACAAAGGAGAAAAGAATCATGGGATTACTAACCGGAAAACGCGCTCTGATTGTCGGGGTTGCCAGTAAACTTTCCATCGCAGCAGGCATTGCGGAAGCGTTTTACCAGCAAGGTGCCGAGCTCGCCTTTACCTACCAGGGCGAAAAACTGAAATCACGGGTTGAGGGCTTTGCCGAGGGCTGGGGTAGCTCACTGACGTTCCCATGCGACGTGGCCAACGATGAAGAAATAGAAGCAGTGTTCGAAGAGCTGGGCAAACACTGGGACGGTATCGATATCATTGTCCATTCCGTAGGCTTCGCACCGGGCCACGAGCTGAATGGCAATTATGTCGACGTCACCACCCGCGAAGGTTTCCGTATTGCCCACGACATCAGCTCCTACAGCTTTGTGGCACTGGCAAAGGCCGGACGCAAAATGCTTCGCGAGAACGGTTCCATGTTGACACTGACGTACCTGGGCGCCGAGAAAGTACTGCCGAACTACAACGTGATGGGCCTCGCCAAAGCCTCCCTGGAAGCCAACGTGCGCTACATGGCGGCCAGCTTGGGTGAGGAGGGTATTCGGGTCAACGGTATTTCCGCCGGGCCTATCAAGACACTGGCCGCATCCGGCATCAAGAGCTTGCGCAAGATGCTTGCTGAAAATGCCAAGCGGGCTCCGATCCGCCGCAACGTGACTATTGCGGAAGTAGGCAATAGCGCAGCCTTTCTGTGCTCTGACATGGCAAGTGGCATCACCGGTGAGATCCTTTATGTGGATGGCGGGTTTAACATCACTGCCATGGCAAATCTTGAGGAAAAGAACGAGGAATAGACCGGTCTTTCCGGCGCCCGTATGCCAGACAAAATAGCATCTATACGCTGATTAATGCCGTCAGTGACATTCAGAGGCTGATCATTTTCAGGTTATTAAGGTGTAGGCTATTGCAGCATGGCCCGTCCACAAGGTCCAGAACGGCTGCGTATCCGTTTGTGGCTCCGTTGCATTAGCTTAGTAAATAACGCAGTATAACGGACACCAAAAACCACCGTAAAACCCCCTGCAGGCCCTTGCCTAAGCAACCCGGCCGCCTTTGGGGAAGACAGCTATCGGGGATCACCAACGCATGTCCGGCAATAAACTCGAGAATATCAATGTGGCCAGTCAGGAAGCACTGATTACACCTGAGGCACTGAAGCAGGCAATACCTCTTTCGGAGGCAGCCGCAGAAACGATCAGCCGTGGCAGACAGGCAATCTATGACATTATGGACGGCAAGGATCACCGCCTGTTCGTGGTGGTTGGCCCCTGCTCCATCCACGACGTGGAAGCTGCCCATGAATATGCCGGCAAGCTGAAGACTCTTGCGGATGAACTGAGCGACACCCTCTGTATCGTCATGCGTGTCTACTTCGAAAAGCCTCGCACCACCGTTGGTTGGAAAGGCCTTATTAACGACCCTCACCTCAACGACTCCTTTGACATCGAACAAGGCCTTCATATTGGCCGTCGCCTGCTAATGGATATTGCTGAGCTTGGCCTGCCCACTGCCACCGAGGCACTTGACCCGATCTCTCCCCAGTATCTGCAGGACACCAT
>JBDNIR010000181.1:0-7225 GCA_041688195.1 Marinobacter sp. | reverse complement strand
GCCGCACCTGGACAACACGCTGGCGGATTTTTATCGAGGTTTGCTGAAATCCGAGGCGCGGCATTATCAGGATTATCTCAAGCTGGCGGAAGATGCTGCTGGTGAGCCTGTTGAAGGGCGGGTAGCGGTGTTTCTGGAACGTGAGCGCCGCTTGATCGAAGAGCCTGATACGGTTTTCCGGTTTCACAGTGGCCCCGTGGAGTAAGCCGCGTTCGGGGACTTTTCGGGAGTGTTCGTTCGGGTGCATGGAGCCAGCTTTACAGGAATTTCTATACGCTACCTGTCTGATCAAAGCTTGCGGCAAAGCTGCAGCCAGCGATCAATGCCAGCACTGCGATATTTCTGTTTGTGCAGAATGAAGTAAAACTGGCGGTCGAAGTTACGGTGGTTCGGCACCTTAAGCGGTACCAGGCTGCCGCGCTTGAAGGCGTCTGCCAGACAGACCTGCGACAGGCAACCGATACCCAGCCGGGCTTCCACGGCGCGTTTTATCGCTTCCGTATGTTCCAGCTCCAGTAGTATGTTGAGGTCAGGCAGCAAGCCATGCATGCCGCGTTCGAAGGTTTGGCGGGTGCCGGAGCCCTGTTCCCGCATGATCCAGGTGGCGGCGCGAAGGTCTTCGTCTTTCAGTGCTGGACCGTCAGCCAGCGGGTGGTCGGGGCTGCAGAACACCACCAGCTCATCGCTACGCCAGGGAATGACTTCCAGTTCGGAAGATTGCAGTTCACCTTCAATCAGGCCGATATCCAGCTCGAAGTCGCTGACCCGCTGGGCGATGGTGCGCGTATTGGCTACTTCCAGGGAAACTTTGGCGCGGGACTGGGTTTGCATGTACTCAGCCATAACGCCGACAGCCAAATAGTTGCCGATGGTCAGGGTAGCGCCGACTTTGAGTGCACCCACTTCGGTATGCTGGCTCAGGGCTCGCTCCAGTTCTTGGGATTGTGCCAGCAGGGCTTCTACCTGGGGTCGGTAAAGCCGGCCAAGTTCGTTCAGTTGCAGGCGTTTGCCGACCCGGTCGAACAGCTGAATACCAAACTGTGCCTCCAGTTCCTTCAATGCGCTGCTGGCGGCGGACTGCGACATGGCAAGGGTTTCAGCGGCCCGGGTGATGTTCTGGCTATGGGCAGCGGCAAGGAAAACTTCGAGTTGTCGGAACGAATATTTCATTATCGATAAAACCGAATAAGGTTATGAGAATATCCCATTTTGTCGATAGGTTACTGCTGCGGTACACTATGATCAACGTTTAACCACTATTTTGCGTGCAAGCGCTTTGGAGACAGTCCGACCATGAGCAACATGAATCGAGAGCGTGTAACGAGCGTACGCCACTGGAACGATACCTTGTTCAGCTTTACCACAAGTCGTGATCCGGGTTTTCGTTTCAAGAATGGTCACTTCACCATGATTGGTCTGGAAACTGACGGCAAACCCCTGATGCGCGCTTACAGCATTGCCAGCGCCAATTATGAAGAAGAACTTGAGTTCTTCTCAATTAAGGTGCCCGATGGCCCGCTGACCTCAAAGCTGCAGAAAATCGAAGTAGGGGATGAAATTCTGATGAGCCGCAAGCCCACCGGCACGCTTGTTGTCGACCATCTCATCCCGGGTCGTAACCTTTACCTGATCAGTACCGGCACCGGTTTGGCGCCGTTTATGAGTATCATCAAGGATCCAGAAGTCTACGAGCGTTATGACAAGGTAATCCTGACCCACGGTGTGCGCTACAAGTCTGAACTTGCTTATCAGCAGGACATCGACGATCTGCCGAATAACGAGTTTTTCGGTGAGATGGTGCAGGGCAAACTGCTCTATTACCCGACCGTTACCCGGGAAGATTTCCGCAATCAGGGCCGTCTCACGGATCTTATGGAAAGCGGTAAGCTGATGTCGGATCTCGGCCTGCCAGAGTTTGATCTGGAGAACGACCGCTTTATGGTCTGTGGAAGCCCAGCCATGCTGAAAGATACCTGTGCTATTCTCGACCGTCAGGGCTTCAAGGAAGCCCGGCACGGGGACCTGGGCCACTATGTTATTGAGCGTGCGTTTGTCGAGAAATAATCGACGCTGATTTCAGCTGTCCGAAAACCCCGGAGTTAATGACTTCGGGGTTTTTTGTGTTGAGGATGCGATCAACCTGAACGGTTATCAAGGAGCCTGCAATGGCTATTGTTTTAAGAGTCTTGGTTGCCAGTGCTCTTGTTTTGTTGCTCTCAGGCTGCAATGAGCAAACCGTGGATGTCAACCTGGCACTCAGCGATATCGAGCGAGATTGGGTGGGTGAGCAGATATTCCAGAACGAATGTGCCGGGAAGGTGACCTGTCTGGTGCATTGGAATGTGGGTGAAGCCTTTCCCTCGCTGGGTATAGGGCATTTTATCTGGTACCCCGAGGCGGTGGACGGACCGTTTGTGGAGAGTTTTCCGGCTTTGCTGGCGTTTCTGCGGGCGCGGTCGGTAGCGTTGCCGATAGGGCTGGATAACCTGGAGCCTATGGCTGCTCCCTGGTCAGACCGGGACGCATTTCTTGCCCAACAAAGTAGTGAGCAGGTTGAGTCATTGCGGAAATTCCTGTGGCAAACCCGGGGCCTGCAAGCGGAGTTCATCTTCACCCGTGCCCAAGCCTCCATGTTCAAGGTTATTGAAGCGACAGCAGAGGACGAACAGGGTGCCATCGCAACAAGGCTCTCAGAGCTGAGTGCAACGCCAGGAGGCACGTACGCTCTGATTGACTACGTCAATTTCAAAGGTGAAGGGCTGGCGCCTCGTGAAACCTATAACGGGCAAGGCTGGGGACTGCTGCAGGTGTTGCAGGAAATGGGCAACATGTCATCCGGCGGAGCACTGGAACAGTTTCGCGAGGCAGCCGCCAGTGTGCTCACCCGTCGAGCCGAGAACGCGCAAAATCCGATTGAGCGGGAACAATGGCTGAAAGGCTGGCTGAAGCGTCTGGAAACCTACCGGGAGCCAGTGTAAGAGAATAGCCTAAAGTGGCTCTTTCTTCAGTTCCAGTGGCTGACCACTGCCTGCTTCCAGCCACCAGACATTCTCCGCCCAGTCGCCCAATACAATGCGCTTGGCTGGCTGCCCGTTAGCCTCGAGTTCGTGTTCCGCAGGCCGATGGGTGTGGCCATGGATAAGGCTCTGAACGTTGTGGGCTTCCATAACCTCCACCACCTCCTTCGGGGTCACATCCATGATGAACGATTCCTTGCCCTTATTTCTCGCCATACTGATATCCCGCAGCTGGCGAGCGACCAACTGCCGGTCGGCCAGAGGCCTGGCCAGGAAGGTTTTCTGCCACTGCACATTGCGCATGCTGGCCCGGAACTTCTGATATTCCACATCGGCAGTGCAAAGGCTGTCGCCGTGCACCAGCAGGGTTGGTGTGCCGTAGAGATCCGCCACTACGGGGTCGCCCAGCAGCGTGGCGCCGGCGCATTTGCAAAAGTCGTCACCGATCAGGAAGTCACGATTACCGTGCATCAGGAGGATACGTGTGCCCGAGTCACTAAGGTTCCTGAGGGCCGCGGCCACCTGCTCTTGCAGGGGCGTGCGCTCGTCATCGCCAATCCAGGCCTCGAAGAAGTCCCCCAGGATATACAGTGCTTCGGCGCCTGCTGCCTTTTGATCGAGAAATCTGAGAAACGCCCCAGTGATGTCGGGGCGCGATTCTTCCAGGTGCAGGTCGGATATAAACAGCGTGGTCAAGCCGAGTCTCCGTCTCCGATGATTTCTGCTTTTTCGATGATCACATCCTGGCCCGGTACATCCTGATGACCATTGCTGAGCCCCGTTCTGACCGCCCGAATGGCGTTCACGGTATCCATGCCATCGACCACCTTGCCAAATACGCAGTAGCCCCAGCCTTCGGTATTCTCAGCGGTATGATCAAGAAAGCCATTGTTCTCGACGTTGATAAAAAACTGTGCGGTTGCGGAATGTGGGTCCATGGTGCGGGCCATGGCAACGGTGCCGGCCATGTTGATCAGGCCATTGTTGGCTTCGTTTTTGATGGGTTCGCGGGTTTTTTGGGGCACCATGCCCGGCTCAAATCCACCACCCTGGACCATGAAGTTGCTAATGACACGGTGGAAAATAAGGCCGTCGTAGAAGCCATCACGAACGTACTGTTCGAAGTTTTTTGCGCTCTCAGGGGCTTTCTCGTAATCCAGCTCAATGGTGATATCGCCATGGGTGGTCTTCAGCAAAATCATTCTGGTGTCCTGTTCAGGTTTGATGGAAATCACAATAAGGTTTTATTGTACGGGAGAGTTTGTTCCCGTGCATGAGTTAGCCTGCCAAATATGCGTATAATACCGCCCTTAAGTTCATCCCATCAGTCGAGACCTTATGAGCGCCGAGTCCAAGAAAGCCCATAATTTTATTCTTAGCCTCATTGAAGAGGCTATCCGCGAAGGCAAGCATACGGGAAAGGTGGTAACCCGTTTTCCACCGGAACCCAACGGGTACCTTCATATTGGCCATGCCAAATCGATCTGCCTGAATTTTGGTATTGCGGAGGCTTTTGGTGGGGAGTGCAACCTTCGTTTTGACGATACCAATCCGGAGAAAGAATCCCAGGAATATATCGATGCCATCAAGCAGGATGTGATGTGGCTGGGTTACCAATGGGCCGGCGAGGTGCGCTATGCCTCGGATTACTTTGATGCGATCTATGATTTCGCGGTTGAGCTGATACGAAAAGGTAAGGCCTATGTGTGTGGCCTCAACGCCGACCAGATGACGGAATACCGTGGCACGCTCAAAGAACCAGGCCGCAACAGCCCGTTCCGTGATCGGCCGGTCGACGAGAATCTGGCGCTGTTCCAGGCCATGCGGGATGGCAAATACAGCAACGGTGAGCTGGTGTTGCGGGCCAAAATCGATATGGGATCTCCCAACATCAACCTGCGCGATCCTATTCTCTATCGGATTCGTTATGCCGATCACCACCAGACTGGCGACAAGTGGTGCATCTACCCCATGTATGACTTCACCCATCCGATTTCCGACGCCCTGGAGTCGGTTACGCACTCCCTGTGTACGCTGGAATTTGAAGACCATCGGCCGCTCTACGACTGGGTTCTGGAAAATATATCCGGCCCCTGTCAGCCCAGGCAGATCGAGTTCGCCCGGTTGAACTTGAACTACACCATTACCAGCAAGCGCAAGCTGAAGCGTCTGGTGGATGAGGGCCATTGCGACAGCTGGGATGATCCGAGGATGCCGACGATTTCCGGCATGCGTCGTCGCGGCTATACACCGGAATCCATCCGCACGTTCTGTGACATGGTTGGGGTCAACAAGGCCGGTGGCGCGGTGGATACGGGTATGCTGGAACATGCTATCCGTGAAGATCTGAACATCCGGGCTCCCCGGGCCATGTGTGTGATGCGGCCACTGAAGGTGACCCTGACCAATTATCCGGATGATCAGGCAGAAACCCTGACGCTTCCCGTTCATCCGCAGAATCCGGATATGGGCACTCGCGACGTGCCCTGGACGAAAACCCTGTTCATCGACCGGGAGGATTTCTCGGAAGAGCCCCCCCGTAAGTGGAAACGGTTGGCGCCCGAACAGGCTGTGCGGCTCCGGGGCGGTTATGTGATGACCTGTCACGAAGTGGTTCGGGATGCCGCTGGCAAAATTGTCGAGCTGCGCTGCGAATACGATGCGGCCACCCTGGGCGTCAATCCCGAGGGTTACAAGCCAAACGGTGTAATCCATTGGGTGTCTGCCACCGACAGCGTTGCGGTTGATATTAACCAGTATGATCGTCTGTTCAATCATGAGTCACCGGACAGCGACAAGGAAGGCGATTTCGTCGAACACCTGAACCCGGAATCCCTGGTGTGCCTGGAGGGCGCCCGGGCCGAGAAGAGCCTTGCGACACCCGGGCAAGCGCTGCCTTATCAGTTCGAGCGCGAGGGTTATTTCTTTTTCGATGAGCAGGCGTCGACTGCTGGTCGGCCCGTGTTCAATCGTACCGTCACGCTCAGGGACTCCTGGGCCAAAGCTAATTCCTGATTGTGAGCCAGGCGAACTAACGTGATTCGAATCTACAATACCCTTAGTCAGCGCAAGGAAGAGTTCAAGCCACTGGAAGCGGGCAAGGTTCGCATGTACGTATGCGGTATGACCGTGTATGACTTCTGCCACCTGGGGCACGCCCGGGTGCTGATTGCGTTTGATGTGGTGACCCGTTACCTGCGGCACCGGGGCTACCACGTCCATTACGTGCGCAACATCACTGACATTGACGATAAAATTCTTCGCCGGGCAGAAGAGAATGGTGAGACCTTTACCGCGCTGACCGAACGAATGATTGACGCGATGCACGAGGATGAGGCCAGGCTGGGAATTCTGCCGCCTACCGAGGAGCCCAAAGCCACGGCGTTTATCGATGAGATTCTCGCGATGATCCGCGTGCTGATTCAGAAGGGCTATGCCTACGCGGCCGATAATGATGATGTTTATTTCTCGGTCAACGCCTTTGAGGGCTATGGCAAGCTCAGCAAGAAAAAGCTCGAAGACCTGCTGGCTGGGGCACGGGTGGATATTGCCGAAGCCAAGCGCAGCCCGGCGGATTTTGCCCTATGGAAAGCAGCCAAAGCAGGTGAGGTGAGCTGGCCATCACCCTGGGGCGATGGCCGGCCAGGCTGGCATATCGAGTGCTCGGCGATGTCGACCGGTTGCCTGGGTAACACCTTCGACATTCACGGTGGTGGTCCGGATCTGTTGTTTCCCCATCACGAAAACGAAATCGCCCAGTCCGAAGCGGCCACGGGAGAGACCTTCGCGCATGTCTGGATGCACGCAGGTGCCGTGCGAGTTAACAAGGAAAAAATGTCCAAGTCCTTGGGCAATTTTTTCACTATCCGTGAAATTCTTGAAAAATATCCACCGGAAATCGTTCGCTACTTCCTGGTATCGAGCCACTACCGTAGCCAGGTAGATTATTCTGAAGAAAACCTGGAGGAAGCTAGCCGTACGCTGACTCGCCTGTATCATGCGCTCAGGGGGCTGGTGCCCGCGAAAGATGCGCCTGCGGGTGAGAGCGATACGCTCTTTCACGCTGCCATGGACGATGATTTCAATACTCCGGAAGCGATCACCGTTCTGCATGCAGTGGCGTCGGACATCAATTTGCATCGCCGCGAGGGCCGCGACCAAGACGCCAGGGCTGGTGCAGCTGTGTTGGTCAGGTTGGGGAAAATTCT
>JBDNIR010000021.1:0-7175 GCA_041688195.1 Marinobacter sp. | reverse complement strand
TCAGGCGGTGGCGCGCCAGCGCTGATCTCGCGTCCCGGGGCAGGTGTCGGGTATACTTCCGACACGTTTATTTTCAGGGGTAATGGCCATGCAGGCGCGAGCAATAATGGTTGTGATGCTGCTGGCAGCGGGCCTCCTGGCGGGCTGTGGGCAGAAAGGTCCGCTCTACCGGGAGGTGCCGGTTGATGCGCTCCCCGCCCCAGCGGAGCCAGGTGTTGACGGGCAAACTGACGACGAGCGGGAGCCAGGGTAGCTTTACCCCGGCGTGACTTGCGTCATACCAACACTCTGCCACTTTTTTACAGGAAACCGGATGGACCACTTTAACTACCGTGACGGGCAGCTTTACGCCGAAGACGTTGCTGTTACAAAAATCGCAGAGCGCTTTGGCACGCCTGCCTACGTTTATTCGCGAGCGACTCTGGAACGCCATTACCGGGCTTATGATGATGCCCTTTCGGGGCGGCCTCACCTGGTGTGTTACGCAGTCAAGGCCAATAGCAATCTGGCGGTTCTGAATGTTTTGGCACGCCTGGGTGCCGGTTTCGATATTGTGTCTGCCGGTGAGCTGGAGCGGGTTCTTCGGGCTGGCGGTGATCCCGCCCGCGTAGTGTTTTCAGGTGTCGGGAAGCAACCCTGGGAAATGCGTCGCGCGCTCGAGGTCGGTGTTCGCTGTTTCAATGTCGAATCGGACACTGAACTGGATCGATTGAACGACATAGCCGGCAAGCTGGGGGTGCTGGCGCCAGTTTCCCTTCGGGTGAATCCGGATGTGGATGCGGGCACTCATCCTTACATTTCGACCGGGTTGAAAGAGAACAAATTCGGCATCGATATCAACCAAGCGCCTGCTGTTTATGCCCGCGCCGCCGCCCTGCCAAACCTTGACGTGGTAGGGGTGGATTGCCACATCGGCTCCCAGTTGACCACTGTTACACCGTTTCTTGACGCTCTGGATCGTGTGCTGGCGCTGGTCGACCAATTGGCAGCAAAGGGCATTGTCATCCGGCATCTCGACATGGGCGGTGGCCTGGGGGTTACCTATGATCAGGAAACACCGCCCCAGCCCTCCGACTATGTGACCGCGTTGAGTGAGCGCCTCGGTGATCGCTCCCTTGAACTGATCATGGAGCCGGGCCGTTCCATTGCCGCTAACGCCGGTATTCTTCTGACCCGGGTAGAGTTTCTGAAGTGCACCGCACACCGGAACTTTGCCATTATCGACGCCGCCATGAATGACCTGATTCGGCCTGCGCTATACAGTGCCTGGCAAGCCATTGTGCCAGTCCGGCCCCGTACGGATGTTGAAGAGAAAATCTGGGATCTGGTCGGGCCGGTTTGCGAAACCGGTGATTTCCTGGGTAAGGACCGGCCCCTGAGGCTAGCGGCCGGTGATCTGCTTGCGGTTCGCTCCGCTGGCGCCTACGGTTTCGTGATGAGCTCCAACTACAATACTCGTAATCGCCCGCCGGAATTGATGGTGGACGGTGGTCAGGTGCACGTTGTCCGGCAGCGGGAAACGCTGGATGATCAACTGCGTCTCGAAGCCAGTCTGCCGGCATGAGCGATGCCGAGATGAGTGATTCGCGCCGCGGGCAGCGCCCACCTCTGAGCTTTACCAAGATGCACGGTCTGGGTAACGACTTTATGGTGGTCGATGCCATCAGCCAGCCCTTCCGTATGCGTCCTGAGATGATTCGCAGCTTGGCAGACCGGCGTTTCGGTATTGGCTTTGATCAATTGCTGGTGGTGGAGCCACCCGGGCTGCCGGACGTGGATTTCCGCTATCGCATATTCAACGCGGACGGCTCGGAAGTTGAACAGTGTGGCAATGGTGCCCGCTGTTTTGCCCGTTTCGTCAGGGACCGGCGGCTGACTAACAAAAAAGTGATCCGGGTTCAGACTGCCGGAGGCGTGCTGGAGCTGTGCGTTGGTCGGGATGGCTGGGTGATCGTAAACATGGGTGTGCCGGAACTCAACCCGCCTGCGATTCCTTTTGTCGCCGATATGCGACAGCCGAGCTACCCCATTGAGGTTGCGGGTATCTCCTATGAGCTTTGCGCGGTCTCAATGGGCAACCCTCACGGGGTGCTGCTGGTGCCGGATGTCGACACCGCCCCGGTTCATACGTTGGGCCCGGCCTTGGAGAATCATCCCCGGTTTCCGGCCCGGGCCAATATCGGGTTTTTGCAGATCGTTGACCGCAGCCACGCCCGCCTTCGTGTATTCGAGCGCGGTTCCGGTGAAACCCTGGCCTGTGGCAGCGGCGCCTGTGCAGCAGTGGTGGCGGGCAGCTTGCTGGGGTTATTGGATCAGCGGGTGGATGTGGCGCTCCAAGGTGGCCATCTGCTCATTGAATGGCAGGGTGAGGGAGCCGCTGTTATGATGGAAGGGCCGACTGCCCGGGTGTACGACGGTCAGATCCGGCTGCCCGGAGACTCTGTGGCCAGGCGAGGGCGCAGACAACCCCGATCCGGTCAGACTTCCCGATAATCGCAGGCAATCGAGTTTGCGCAACCGCCCCTGCCAGACAGGCGACGACTGAAGGAGAACAGCATGACAGAACCAACGGCCCATCAGAAGGTCGAGGCCCTGACTCAGGAACAGGTGGCGGACTATTTGCGTTCGAATCCTGACTTCTTTTTAGAGCAGGACGAGTTGCTGCGGAGTCTGACTTTGCCCCATGACAGCGGCCGGGCAATTTCACTGGTTGAACGCCAGGTACACCTGTTTCGGGAACAGCGGGACACCCTACGACACGAATTGGTGGAGCTGGTGTCTATTGCCCGCCACAACGATCGTCTATTCGAAAAGAGCAAGCGCCTGCTGATGCAGATTATTGAGGCACGCTCTCTGAATGATATGGCGGCTGCAATTGACGACAGCATCCGGGGTGATTTCGGGCTCGACGCGTCCTCCGTCATCCTGTTTACCAATGCCACTTTGCCCACCAGTCCGGAAGGCGCGCTGCAGGTGGTGGCTCCGGATGTTGCTCATAAACGCCTCGGTAACCTGCTTGAAGGCCAACGGGCCGTCTGTGGCCAGTTCCGGGACAGTGAGCGGGCGTTCCTGTTTCCGGGTCGGGAAGAGCCCATTGCTTCCGTCGCACTGGTGCCTTTGCGTACCGATAAACTCATGGGTGTTTTCGCTGTGGGCAGTCGTGAACCCGGGTATTTTGACGAGACTATGGGGTCACTGTTTCTTACCTACATCAGCGATACCCTCAGCCGTTTGTTACCACCGATCCTGCAACGACACACCTCCGTAGAGCCGGTGGCAGACATTGTTGCCGAGTCTCGTTAACGGTGGCCGGGCCTGGTTCTGACAGCCCCAGGATACCTGGCGAGTACCAGCATGAAGCCCCATTGCCGCCATCACTGAGCGAGCCGCTGGAACAATTTATCGAGCACCTTTCTTCCGAGCGCCGCCAGGCGCTACAGACCTGCCGCAATTATGAGCGGGACACCCTACGGCTCGCCCATTATCTCAACCAGCAACAGATCGCCCTTTGGTCAGAATTGGACTTATCGCGGCTCAGGCGTTACATCGCCGAGCTCAGCCGGGCCGGCTTGGGGGGGCGCAGTATTGCCCGGCACCTGTCTTCCATCCGGCGTCTTTATGATTACCTGCTGCGAGAAAAGAAGGTCCGCGACAACCCGGCTCTGGATGTACGCGCGCCCAAATCTGCGAAACGTTTGCCAGGGGTGGCTGACGTCGACCAGATTAACCATCTGTTGAACGCCGAGTCCGATGATCTGCTGGAAGTGCGCGATCATGCCATGTTTGAGTTGATGTATTCTTCCGGATTGCGCTTGTCGGAGCTGGTGGGCCTGGATTGCAGTGGGATTGATATGAACTCGGGCGAGGTGCGGGTACTGGGTAAAGGTGGCAAAGAGCGCATTTTACCGGTCGGGCGGCAGGCGCTCAAATCCCTTCAGGACTGGCTCGGTCTACGGGCCAGCCTCGCTGCAGAAGGGCAGCCCGCACTGTTTGTCAGTCAGCGCGGAGGGCGCATCAGCAACCGCTCGGTCCAGGTGCGTCTGCGCCGATGGGGTATGGCAAAAGGAGCAGATCAGCGACTTTATCCCCACTTGCTCCGGCATTCGTTTGCCAGTCATTTGCTGGAATCCAGTGGTGATCTGCGCGCGGTTCAGGAATTGCTCGGACACGCAGACATTGCCACGACCCAGATCTACACCCATCTGGATTTCCAGCATTTAGCCAAGGTTTATGACCAGAGCCATCCCCGGGCTCGTCGTCGCCTCGGGCAGAAAACGGAAGATAACCCATAACCTCCGACTCGAAGACTGACGCCTAGATGTTTAAAATTCGTACGGACACATTCAGGACGTTTGGTCGGGCAGAACTCTAGTGACGCAATTGGTCGCCCAGTTCGTCGATGATTTCGGCCCAGTCCGAATCTGCCGCGATGCCTTCTCTCAAAAATCGTGATTGGGACTCGTTCCAAAACCACCTGCAAGTAACCAGGTAAGTATATTGATGCAGTCTGACGACCACTGTAACCAAAGTGCTGGAGATAGCCAATGACCCTGCGCCTTGTAGTTGCTCTTTGCGGCATGCTGTGGACTATCTTCTCTGTGGCTGTAAGCGCCGATCCGCCGGTTGAATCGCCCCCACCGGTGCTGGGCAGCGAGGATATGTCCTGGCTTGAGCAGCAATCCGGGTTCGCCATTGGTGTTCGTCCTGTCCAGGTGCCCCTGGCATTCATAACAGCGGATGAAACTCTGGCAGGCACCTATATTGATTACCTCAAAGTGCTCAGTGACAAGCTCGATAAGCCGGTAGAGCTGGTGGCGGGTACCGGGGCTGAGCTCGAGTCGCGACTTTTCGGGGATGAGCTCAGCGCCGTCATCATGACCAGGGCGCCCGGGCAGCCGCTGGCGGAAGGTTTGCTTGCCACAGAGCCTCTTATGAGCCTGATTTATGGTCTTTTCGTTGATGCCGGTGATGCCGGTATCCGTAAATTGTCTGACCTGGAAGGGCGCCGGGTGGCTCTGGTGGGGGATGACCGCAATCAATATCTGCTGCTGGAGCCGGTTGAGTCGTTTACGCCCGTGCCGGTCCGGAATGTCAGTGAGGCTGTCAGCGCGGTGTTGTCCGGTGAGGCTGATGCATTTCTCGGTCCGGTGCCGGTGGTGGCAGATTACCTGCAAGCAGCGCTGATCAACGGTATTGGCGTCGCCACATTGCTCAATGATTCGCCTATTGACGTGGTGCTGGCGGTGCCGGAAGACCGACCGCATCATTATCGGGTATTTAACCAGTCGATAAAATCGTTAAGTCATAATGAACATCGGACGGTGCGGCAGGCCTGGTTACCCTTCCCGGTACCGGAAGCCGGTTTGGAATCCAATATCCAACTGACAGCAGCGGAGCTTGATTGGCTGAAGCGCAACCCGGGGCTGCGGGTGGCGTTCCGGTCCGATTGGCCGCCCTTCGAATTCCGTCAGGGCGAGGAGCTTCGCGGCCTGGTTCCGGACCTTGTGGGGAAACTGGAAACCCAGCTAGGAACCAGCTTCAATCGTCAGGTTATGGAGGATTGGCACCAAGCCGAAACGGCACTCCGGGACGGCGAGATTGATATCTTGCCAGCCCTGCCGCGAACGCCGCGGCGGGAAGGTGAGTTTCTGTTCAGTCGGCCTTACCTGAGCGTGCCTATTGCGTTGGTTATCCGTGACGATGGCCGGTTTATTGGTGATTTGCGGGAACTTCGTGAGGAACGCGTTGGCGCGGTGCGACAGCAGGCCAGCCATGAGTATTTGCTGATTAACCACCCAGAGCTCGACCTGTATCCGGTGGATTCGATTCAGGAAGGTTTGTTGGCGCTCTCCAACGGTGATCTTGATGTCATGCTGACCCACATTCCGGGCGTCAGCTACACCGTTGCCCGGCTTGGTCTGTCCAACCTCCGTATTACCAGTATTACGCCCTATCAATACGAACTCCGGCTTGCCGTGCGCAAGGACCGGCCAGAACTGATGCGTATCATCAACAAGGCGCTGGGCAGTCTGGATACCACTGAAACGGACACCATATACAATCGCTGGATCAATCTTGATGTGGAGCAGGAGCCTGACTACACCGCCGTCAAGCGGGTGATTCTGATTGCCATGGTGGTGGTGCTGATTTTCCTGTACTGGAACCGCAAGTTATCGCGCGAAGTAGACGAGCGCATCCGTTCTGAAAATGCCCTGAGGCGCAGTGAGGACGATTTAAGAGCGGCCAAACTGGAAGCGGAGCGGCTGGCGCAGGAGGCGGACAGCGCCAACAGGGCAAAGAGCGAGTTCCTCGCCAACATGTCCCATGAAATCCGCACCCCGATGAACGCAGTGATCGGCTACAGTGACTTGCTGAGTAACAGCGTCACCGATGCAAAACATCGCCATTATCTCGATGCCATTCGGGCTGGTAGTCGAAGCTTGCTGATGCTGATTAACGATATTCTTGACCTGTCGCGTATTGAAGCAGGAAAAATGCGACTTGAATTTGCGCCATTGGCGGTCAAGCATTTGCTTGACGACGTGCGGCACATTTTTGATTTACGGACCCGTGAGCAGGGTATTGACCTTGTGGTCACCGTGGCAGCGGATATGCCGCCTGCCATGGTGCTGGATGAAACCCGCCTTCGCCAGGTCCTGTTCAACCTTGTTGGCAATGCGATCAAGTTTACACACAAGGGCCTTGTTGAAGTGATGGCCAAAGCGCGACCTGAACAGGCCCAGCCTGGCGAGGGCGCTCGCTACGAACTGATGATCACAGTAACCGATACCGGTATTGGTATTGCCGTTGATCAACAGGAACGTATTTTCGATGCCTTTGAGCAGCAAGAAGGGCAAAGTAGCCGGAAATACGGTGGTACTGGCCTTGGCCTTGCGATCAGTCGCAAGCTTGCGGGTATGATGGGGGGAGAATTGACCGTGGTGAGTGAACCCAGCAAGGGGTCAACGTTTACACTCAGGTTGCCAAGAGTGAAAGCTACTAAAGCTGTAGCCGGGTCGAACGCTGAACCCGCCACTGCCGAGCGGCCGATGATTGAAACGCTGGATATGCAGGAACGGGGCTGGCTCCACGATCAGCTTTCCCGGGACTTTGGTGATGAGTGGAAAGCGGTCAGGGAAAGTGGAGACCCGGAGCAGATGCGGGATTTTGCCAGC
>JBDNIR010000180.1:0-4850 GCA_041688195.1 Marinobacter sp. | reverse complement strand
TGCATGTGAAGATGACCCTTGGGTGGCCTCCTATCAACTGGTTGCTCTGTCCCACTCATTACTTCGCCTATTCCGGTCTGGAATGTCCGCTTGTATGGGTTTTGTGTCCGACTTTCGATAACCCTTTTACCCTCCTGACAGGGACACTTACTGTCTAGCTCAATCAACCAGCTGTGAAAAGGTACATAGCCGTTGGACGGTTTACCTGGGGATTACAGAGCTTGGAGTTACTTGTCGGATTCATGACATCCCGGTGGCGAACTTAGGTGCGACAAGCCCTAAAGTACGGAAATCAGCATAGGAGGCGAGCTATTGGACCTTGAAACCTGGTATCTCTATGTCTCAACGGTCCTGATTCTGATGAGCACTCCTGGGCCTAGCCAGTTGCTAATTCTGTCGAATAGCTTGTCATCGGGTTTTCCGCGGTCAGCTTTTACGGCTGCGGGTGACCTGACAGCCAATCTCATTCAAATGGTTGTGGCCACAGCCGGCTTGGCCTATCTGATACAAAGTAATGAAAATCTGATCACGACGATTAAATGGGTGGGCGTGGTCTATCTTCTTTATATGGGGTTCATATCATTTATCCATCAGAAACCTCCAAACATTCACTCCGAGGAAGTAAAGGGGATTCGGAGTAGTTCATCGCTTTATTTTCAGGGGTTTATCGTTTCGGCGTTAAATCCCAAAGCCGTGATTTTCTTTGCGGCTCTATTTCCCCAGTTTATAGACAGCTCCAGACCCGTAGTTACACAATTCTCTATCTTGAGCGCAACGTACCTAATGCTAGATGGCATGTTCCTACTGACATACGCCCTATTGGCATGCAGGCTCTCAAAATGGTTGAAGAGTGACAGCCCTCTAATCCGGCGGGGGCCTGGACTGCTGTTGATAGCAGTGGCAGTCGGTTTGGCTATGAAGACCGTTTAGCTTGAAACCGATTTTGAAGTGATTCTCGGTTTCCGAGTGATATAGGTCGTTGGGGAAATTCCTACCTGTTTACGAAATGCATAGGAAAAAGCGCTCACGGTGGAGTACCCGAGATCAAAAGCAATTTTGGATACAGGCTGACCTTGATGTAGGGCATCTATTGCAAAGCTGATTCGCACATGCTGGCGCCATTCACAAAACGTGACTCCCAGCTCTGTCCTGAAGATTCTGTTAATGGTTCTGGTGCACGCGCCTACCTGATTGGCCAACGTTTTCAAGCATGAATTCTCGACCGGGTCAGCTAATACCTTCTCGCAAACGAGTAAAGCTCTGCGGTCTGAGGGCATGCTGAAATGTGGAAGTCTTAGATCTGGGGCCTGCATTTCTTCAAATAAGAGACCAAGAAGATGCACGTTCCGACTTGGGGTGAATGACTGCTCGGCGCTGCGGTCGATTGTCCTAAGCAGCAACTGTTTCATCATTGGTGACACGGTAAATGAACTTACACCGTCAAGAAGAGGAAAATTTCGGAGATTGCCAACGTAAAGTGTCACCATCTCAGTGTGACCGCGCATATGAATCTCGTGCTCCAAGCCAGGAGGGATAATGGCAGCCCGGCCTGGATTGACAATGCATGATTGGCCCTGAGTTTGGACATGCATCGCACCACGGTTCGCATAGAGAATCTGAAGTTCATCATGGATATGGGGCTCAATCACGCTACCGGCTGGGTAAATGCTTACCCATGGGGATACTTGGCTTTTGAGATAATCCATTGGATTGCCCAACACTGAAGACACGGCGTTCACTCCATGTGAGAAAAGCTACCAAGGTGCCAAGCTTGGCAGAAAAATGCGAGACTTGATCCCAAGCTTCCCCCCCAATTAACGCACATTCGGCCATTTGTGTACCCCACTGATCCTGTACCGTGCCCAAATCGTTGCCCGTCAAATCATCCTGTGGAATACTGGTTCCGCTTATCTGGGCCAAAGGCGATAGATTTCGACCGACAGCATGAGTTTGCGACCGGATAGGGGCCGTCGTTTCCAGCAGGTCATTTTTGACCTGATTAACGGAAACGGCATCTAATCAAGGAACGATTTTGGGAGCCTGAAAGTGCCAGATATAGTTATTCCCCGCCAATCCATCACTCTGAACGACCTTTGCAATTCCTCACCGGCCCTGTCGGAATTCGTAGCCATGCGGCAAGAGCGATTTGGCTGCCAGAGTGTGGCCCGCAATGTTGCCTATTGCCTGGTACCCGATCCTGGCCCACAGACTCTTTCCATCACCAGCATGATCAATACTCTTCCCGAGAGGTCCCGGCATAACCTGGGCTGCTGCATCGACCAGCATGGAAACGATACAGTCCTGTTAGCGCGGTTTATGGAATGGCTTCGCAAGCAAACGGAGCCCGCCAATCTGATGGGCCATGGCAACAGCCTTGCCGGGGGCGGGCATACGAATTGCCGATGTTCACGAAGGCCGGGCGGTCACCCGGTTTTCCCAAAGCCTGAACTATGCAGGTAAAGGCATCATTGCGGTTGATCTTGGTTTGCGTACGAACAAGGTGTACCAGACCTATCAGGACAATGGCGAGTGGGAGCGTGAGATTGCGGTTCAAACCGGTGGTTTGGCGGGTGCCACGGGAGCAGGTTATGTCACAGGCCGTGCAGTTGCTTTAACGATGACCAGAATCGCTTTGGCTGCAACACTTTGGGGGTGGGCCATTATGATTGGATCGTCGATCGTTATTGGCGCAGTTGCTGCGTATCAGATGGATGAGCAAGGAAAGAAAATTACTTCACGGGCCTGGGATAGATGGATTAAATAAAGAATATGGACTGGCTACTTTATTTTGACTCGGCGTTCGTTATCTCACTGATTACCATGATGTTGTCATGGGTGGTCTTTGGTCGGCTGTCGATGGCAAAAATTGAAAAGGCGATCATGGCTGAGGGCAAGCCTCGCCCGTGTCCTTGGGATGGCACCGGTGGGCGCTTGGTGTGGTATGCGTATACCGTTGCCCTCCCTGCGTCTTTTTTTAACGAAGTTGACGACCGGCAGCTCAAAACGGCAGATGTTAAACGTTATACAACGAAGGCTGACCGTATTCGGGCCTGGATATTCATGGTGTCCGGGCATCTTATGGTGATTCTCGGTTTGCTTGCAGCGATTTTTGATATCGGGTGACGTTTAGATATCTCCAGCGCTGCGCTTACTCATGAGTAACAAAAGTAAGCGGACAGTTCTTTCCAAAACCGTACGGAGCCATGGATGGCGGAGGACGAGCGTACAGGGAAGTATTTACAGCGTGTTTTGGAAAGAACTGTCCGCTTGCTAACGCACGGAGTACTAAGCTAACCAATCCCTGCAAAGCTCTGCAAGCGACAGAGAACCCAGACTGAGCACAAGAAAGTCTGATTACGGCGAATACTGAAATAGCGCAACACAAAGTTGAGTTACGCCATTTCATAAGCAGGTTAAACGTTACTTCACCAAGGTCGGATCGTCGCCCACACGCACCATCAACTTGCCTCGGTTGGCACCTTGCAGCAGGCCCTGGAAGGCAGTTATAGCATTTTCGAAACCGTCGACAATGTCTTCCTGATAGCGGATTTTGCCTTGTTGAATCCACTGGCCCATGTCCCTTCGGAAATCCGGCAGCCGGTCGTGGTGATCGGACTGGATAAAGCCACGCAGCATTAGGCGCTTGACCAGAATCTTGCCCATAAACGGAATCAGCCGGTCCGGCCCTTCGGGTAGCGACGTCATGTTGTAGTGGGCGATACGACCGCAAACCGGAATGCGGGCGAAGTCGTTGACCAGGTCCATGACCGCATCGAACACCCGGCCACCGACGTTTTCGAAGTAAACATCAATCCCTTTGGGGCACGCTGCCGCCAACTGTGCTTCGAAGTCGTCGTCCTTATGATTGAGGCAGGCATCGAAGCCATATTCCTTCACCACGTAGTCGCATTTGTCGGGCGCTCCGGCTACGCCAACCACATAGCAGCCTTTCATCTTGGCCAGTTGGCCCACCACCTGGCCGACGGCGCCAGCGGCGGCGGAAACCACTACGGTTTCGCCAGCTTTCGGTTGCGCCAGATCCAGCAGTCCGACGTAAGCGGTAAACCCAGGCATTCCCATAATGCCGACGGCGGTGCTGATCGGCATCTCGTCCGGATTGAGCTTGACCAGTCCCTCGGCCGGGGCCACCGCGTAACGCTGCCAGCCGTTGTCACTGAGCACAATCTCGCCGGGCGCCAATGCGGAACTGTTACTGCTCATGACTTCGCTGACGGTGCGCCCGGTCATCACGTCTCCCATATCCACGTTGCTTGCATAAGAGGCGCCCGCGTTCATCCGGCCCCGCATGTAGGGGTCCAGTGACAAATAGATGGTTCGCAGCAGTACCTCCCCGCCACCCAGTGTCGGCATGGGCGCTTCGGTAAGCACCAGGTGGGTGTTATCAGGCATACCTTTGGGACGCTCGGCCAGAATGTACTGTTGATTCTTATCCATGGTTCTACCCTCTGTAAGTGGTGTTGTGACGTGATGCGATGAGTGGTTGCACCCACCGGTCCGGTGGTTGAGAATATCGGCGGAACTTAATTTCTGAAAACGAAACCAGGACGCAAAAATGCAAACCATCGCACTGGAAGACCTCACCAAACATCAGGGCGAATTGATCGGCCGCAGTGAGGTCCAGCTCCGATATCCGCAGCCGGGTGGAACTGCAGAGCGTCAGCGAGGTGGACCCGCAACGGGTACTCGCAAGTTACCTCACCACCATTGAGATCAAAGGCGAGGACAAACCTGCCTGCGTCGCGGAAAGCCTGGTGATGTACGTTCGGGAATAGCGTTTACCCGGGCGTTACTTCTTAATATCCTTCTGAACAATTTTGCCATCTTCCACT
>JBDNIR010000179.1:0-7743 GCA_041688195.1 Marinobacter sp. | reverse complement strand
GCCTTCCAGGAAAACCTGTACTGTTTTACCAACAACATTCCTCAGCGCGACGGTGGTACTCACCTCGCCGGCTTCCGGGCAGCCTTGACGCGCTCACTTAACAATTACATTGAAAGTGAAGGGATTGGTAAGAAAGCCAAAGTAAATACTTCCGGTGATGATGCTCGTGAAGGCCTCACCGCCATTGTCAGTGTGAAAGTTCCCGACCCGAAGTTTTCCTCGCAAACCAAAGACAAGCTAGTGTCTTCCGAGGTAAAAACGGCGGTTGAGCAAGAGCTGTATCAGTCCTTCGCCGGTTTTCTCCAGGAGCAGCCCGGCGAGGCAAAGCTGATCGTCAACAAGATGATCGACGCGGCGCGGGCTCGCGAGGCCGCCCGTAAGGCACGGGATATGACCCGTCGCAAAGGCGCTTTGGATATCGCTGGCTTGCCCGGCAAGCTGGCAGACTGTCAGGAAAAAGATCCAGCGCTCTCAGAACTGTTCATTGTGGAGGGTGATTCTGCGGGTGGTAGCGCCAAGCAGGGTCGCGATCGTAAGACCCAGGCAATCCTTCCTCTGAAAGGCAAGATCCTGAACGTCGAGAAAGCCCGCTTTGACAAGATGTTGTCGTCGGTGGAAGTGGGTACGCTGATTACAGCGCTTGGCTGCGGTATTGGCCGTGAAGAATTCAACCCGGAAAAACTGCGTTACCACTCCATCATCATCATGACGGATGCGGACGTAGACGGCTCTCACATCCGCACGCTGCTGCTGACATTCCTGTTCCGCCAGATGCGGGAGATCATCGATCGTGGCCATGTGTTTATTGCGATGCCACCGTTGTACAAGGTCAAGCGCGGCAAGCAGGAAGAGTACCTGAAGGATGAGAAAGCCAAAGAGGCGTACCTGACACAGACTGCGCTTGAAGGTGCCCAGTTGTTTGTGAACCCGGAAGCGCCAGCCATCAAGGATTCAGCGCTTGAAATCATGCTCAAGGATTACCAGGCCGTGATGGCGATGATTGATCGCCTGTCCCGCGCTTATCCGGCGAAGGTGCTGGTCCAAATGTTGGATAACGTGACCCTTAAACGGGCAGACCTGGTTAGCGAAGAAGCTGTCACGCGTTGGGTTGCACGCTTGGGCGATGGCCTGGAGTTGGATACCCGCACTGGCACCAAATATACCTTCTCGGTCACTAAGGATACCGAGCGCAACCTTTACCTGCCGAAGGTCATTATTTACGTCCACGGTATCCCCCATACCCATGTTTTCAATCATGACTTCTTCGAGTCCTCATCTTACGGTGCTATTGCACGTATGGGCGAGACGCTGGACGGTTTGATTGAAGACGGTGCCTTTATCCAGCGTGGTGAGCGAAAGCAGGCTGTATTGTCCTTCGAAGGTGCCTTGGCCTGGTTGATGAAGGAAGCCCAACGCGGTCTGAATATCCAGCGCTATAAGGGTCTGGGAGAGATGAACCCGGATCAGCTCTGGGATACCACCATGGATCCGGAAACCCGCCGGATGATGAAGGTGACCATCGAGGACGCGTTTGCCGCCGATCAGATCTTTACCACGCTGATGGGTGACGACGTTGAACCACGACGGAAATTCATCCAGACCAACGCACTTCAGGTTACCAACCTGGATATCTAGTTGGTTGGATAGTGTGAGACGGCCATAAAAAAGGCGACCAAATGGTCGCCTTTTTCTTTATATTCAATACGTTATAATTTATGTGTTGATGTTAGATGGCTGCGTTCGCTGCCTACTTTGAGGGTTCGTCGGAGCTATTGACAGGTTGGGGAGACACCTGCTCTGACAGCACCTCTTCCAGAGTGTACCCAGTGAGGCGGCGGATAGAACGCCAGAGATAGTAGAAAATGGCGATCATCATGATCATTGATGGGATGGCGATCATCGGGTAGCTGACCAGTGTCATACGGCCGAGTTCTTCGTTAAAGGCGGTGGTACCGGACGAGCTGGTGACAATCCACTTTGCCAGCACGTAATTCATAACGGCTGAGAAGAAAAAGGTACCGCTGAACAAGTAACTGGCTTTCAACAACCTCGCTTCAAAGACCTCTTCGGTGCCCTTCTCCGCCAACGTGTGATGAATTTTATCAACATTGAGAATGGCCGGATTGTAGAGAAGTGTTCTGACCAGCGGATATTTCGTTCGGGTGGATACCAGCACCGCAATACCGAGCAATCCCGGAATGGCAGCTTCTTTTATGGCAAGCCACTTTGCATCGAGGGCCAGAAGCCCAATACCACCAGTCAACCCCACGCTAATCAGGCCCAGTACGGCAATAAAGTTGTACTTGCGATATCGGATGAGCTCGAACAACCCCCAGCTCAAAGGAAATGCAAGACCGACAATCAGTGCCATGGCGGAACCCAGGTACTCATCACCACTGAGCTTCATCAGAATAACTGACGGTATAACAATGCTGATCAGTAAATCGACCCAAGGACGTGGTTTGTGGGCCGGTTTGTCAGTAGTCGGACTCATAAGGCAGCCTGCGATGGGTCCGTGAAAGTGGTACAGGCACGGACTGTGGTCTGGAGGCCCCAGTATACGATGAATGGCCGGGTTATCGAAGAAACCCGGGCTCTCAAATTAGTAAGGTTCTGTTTCGATAAGAAAGCAGAACCTTACCTTGACTCTCATCGCAAGTGACTAATGGGGGCGTAGAAGCGTGGACGATAGCGTTAAAAGCAATAAAAAACAGGAGGAAATAACAGGTAGTCGAAACAGCGGAAGAGAAATATGGTCGGCGTGGCAGGATTCGAACCTGCGACCCCTTCGTCCCGAACGAAGTGCGCTACCAAGCTGCGCCACACGCCGATAAGGTCGCTATTATACTGATAACACGGCTGAATGCCAGCCCGCAGGCTTGCCCGGCACCCGGCAGCGAGGCCAGCGTCCAGGGTGCCAATCATCCGCCGAGCAGATGTAATGGCCGTCATAAGTATCAATGACCCCGTCCCGGTCCAGAATAATCAGCATGTTCTTGATCAGCTTGCCGCCGGTAATAATGAAATATCGGCAACCCGCAGGAACAGGTTGCGAAGCTGGTTCAGCAGCGCCAGCCGGTTGTTGCGTACAGCTTCGTCATCTGCCATCACCATGACATCCTCAAAGAAGTGATCAACGGGTTGCCGTAGCGTCGCTAATGAAGCGAGTGCTGAACCGTAATCGCCCTGCTCAAACAAGGGTAACACCTTGTTGGCTTGCTGCTCGACTTTGTCGGCCAAGGCTCTCTCAGCGTCTTCCTGGAGCAGGTTCTGATCCACTGTGTTGCTGATTTGGCCTCCGCCCTGCTTGTTGAGAATATTGGATACCCGCTTGTTTGCGGCGGCCAGGGCCTGGGCTTCCGGCATCTGGCGAAATGCTTCAACGGCTTTTACGCGCTGGTCGAAGTCCAGCGGCCGAGTCGGACGACGGGCATGCACAGCGAGGTATACCTCAGCGCCAATGCCCTGCTCATCGTAGTGAGCACGGAAACGCTCAAGCATATAGTCAACGACTGCCGTGGCAGGAGCTTCAGTTGTCAGCTGCTGGAAGTTTTCAGCCGCCCATTCGCAGCAAGTCTGTAGGTCGAGGGGGAGATTACGCTCTATGATAATCCGCAGTACACCCAGAGAGGCCCGGCGCAAGGCAAAAGGATCACGGGTACCCGAAGGTGGCTGGTCAATTCCAAACAGGCCTACCAGTGAGTCCAGGCGGTCTGCAATGGCCACGGCACAGCCCGTCATGGTGGCTGGCAGTTGATCGCCGGCAAACCGGGGCATGTACTGCTCGTTCAGAGCCTGGGCAATATCCTCATGCTCATTGTCGTGCCGGGCATAGTATTGTCCCATGATGCCCTGAAGGTCAGTGAACTCCAGCACCATCTCGGTCACCAGGTCAGTCTTGGCGAGCATCGCCGACCGTTCCGCCAGCGCCGGGTCGCTGCCAATGGCGCTGGCGATCTTGCCCGCCAGGGCGGCAACCCGCCGGGATTTATCGTAAAGACTGCCCAGTTTCTCCTGGAAGACAATGGGCTTGAGCTGATCTATACGATCTTCCAGCCGGGTCTTGCGGTCGGTCTGGTAGAAAAACGCGGCATCGGAAAGCCGTGGACGGATAACCTTCTCGTTACCGGCGATAACCTGGGCCGGGTCCTTGCTCTCCAGGTTCGCGACCGTGATAAACAACGGCAGCATGCGGTCCTCACTGTCCACCACGTGAAAGTACTTCTGATGCTCCTTCATCGATGAGATCAAGGCTTCCGGGGGTACATCCAGGAAACGCTCCTCGAAGTGGCCGAGTAGTGGCACCGGCCACTCGTTCAGGGCCGTTACTTCATCCAGGAGGTCGTCATCAATGACCGCTTTGCCCTGACCTTGTTGCTCAGCTACTGCATTGATACCTTTGAGAATTTTTTCACGGCGCTCAGCAAAGTCAGCAATCACCCAGCCTTCTTTTTTAAGCACGACTTCGTAGTCATTCGGGGTCGGGATAATCAGTGATTTCGGGCAATGGAACCGGTGGCCCCGGGTTTTGTTGCCCGGCGCCAGACCCATGATCGGGCTGTCTAAAACGCTGTTGCCAAACAACAACACGACCCAGTGTACCGGTCGCACGAACTCGGTACGATGGGCTCCCCAGCGCATACGTTTAGCGATAGGCAAGCCGGCGAGGGATTGCTCGATAAGGCTTGGCAGCAACTCTACCGTTGATTTGCCCTTCTCAATGGTGCGATAAATCACCCACGCACCCTTGTCGGTTTCCAGCGTATCGAGCTGATCCGGAGTGACACCCTGAGATGTTGCAAAGCCAGTCAGCGCCCGGGTTGGGTTGCCGGCATCGTCAAAAGCCGCTTTGACCGCCGGGCCGCGACGTTCAACGGCCTTGTCTGGCTGCGCATCGGCTAGATCACGGATGCGCACTGCAAGCCGGCGCGGGGCACCGAAGGACTCTACTGCACCATAGCTGATGCCCGCCGTGTCCAGGCCTTTGACAATGCCTTGGGTAAACGCCTCTGAGAGGGTTTTCAGCGCCTTCGGGGGCAGCTCTTCAGTGCCCAGCTCGACCAGAAAATCCTGTGTTGCCATGATTAAGCGTGTCCTTTTACGACTTTGGGTTCAGCGTTGGCCAGCAGCTCGGTGCGCAGTGCCGCCGGTGCCATCGGAAAGCCCAGGGCTTTGCGGCTGTCAAAATACGCCTGGGCGACAGCGCGAGCGAGTGTCCGGACCCGGAGAATAAAACGCTGGCGCTCGGTGACCGAGATGGCGTGGCGGGCATCCAGCATGTTGAAGGTGTGGGAGGCCTTGAGTACCTGCTCATAGGCGGGCAGCGCCAGCCCGGCTTCGATCAGGCGTTTGCTTTCACGCTCGTGGACGTCAAAGCTGTGAAACAGGAAGTCGGTATCGGCCTGTTGAAAGTTGTAGGTCGACATCTCCACTTCCTGCTGATGGAACACATCGCCGTAGGTGACTACGCCATCCGGGCCTTCCGTCCAGACCAGGTCGTAGACGCTGTCGGCGCCCTGCAGGTACATGGCGATACGCTCAAGACCGTAGGTCAGCTCGCCGGTAACCGGATAGCACTCCAGGCCCCCTACTTGCTGAAAGTAGGTAAATTGGGTGACTTCCATTCCATTCAGCCAGATCTCCCAACCCAGGCCCCAGGCCCCGAGGGTCGGGGATTCCCAGTTGTCTTCCACAAACCGGATATCGTGCACCAGCGGATCCAGTCCCAGAGCCTTCAGGGAGTCCAGATAGAGTTCCTGAATATTGTCCGGTGAGGGCTTCAGAACGACCTGGAACTGATAATAATGCTGCAGCCGGTTTGGGTTTTCGCCGTAGCGACCATCGGTTGGGCGACGGCTGGGTTGAACGTAGGCGGCATTCCAGGTTTCCGGGCCGATGGCACGAAGGAAGGTCGCTGGATGAAAGGTACCGGCGCCGACTTCCATGTCCAGTGGCTGAAGCACCACGCAACCATGCCGGGCCCAGAATTGTTGCAGGGCCAGGATCAGGCCCTGAAAAGTCTTGATGTCCGGATTTGTATTAAACGTTGCCTTGTCTATCACGACGATTGCCTGCTGAGCTGTCTGTATGTCGCGTGGCAAGAAACCAGAGGCCACGCATCGAAAGGCCAGCATTATACGCTGCTCAAAGGCCTAATTCTAAGGAACCGCTGAAAAACTGCACAGGGAAGCCCAAACCCGGCAAGGCCACGTTGATAGGGCTTAACGCCGCCAGAACGCGGGGGTCAGCAGGACCAGCAAGGTGAAAACCTCGAGCCGGCCAAGCAACATGGCAAAACACAATACCCATTTGGCAACGTCGTTGATATCGCCGTAGTGATAGGTAACATCCCCCAGCCCCGGCCCCAGGTTGTTGATGGCCGAGCCCACTGCCGTCCAGGCGGTGACCTGGTCCAGTCCGGTGGCCAAAAGAATCAACAGCATCAGTAAAAACATGCCCATATAAACCGAGAAGAATCCCCAGACAGCCTGTAATACCCGGTCTGACACCGGCCGATTCCCCAGTTTGACCAGGATGACGGCGTTGGGGTGCAGCAGACGTTTGATCTCGCGTGAACCCTGTCGAAAGATAAGCAGTATCCGCACCACCTTCATGCCGCCACCTGTGGAGGCTGCGCACCCACCCATAAAGGCCATGATAAACAGCAAAAACGGCAGCATATGCGGCCATTGTGAGAAATCAGCCGTGGTAAACCCGGTCGTCGTCGCGATGGAAACTACCTGGAACAGACCTTTGGTCAAGGCGATGAAAGGGTCCAGCGTTGAGGTAACGATCAAAACCCCGATGGTAATCACCGCCACCAGTGCGAGGGCGCCGACGTAAAATCGGAACTCCGGGTCTTGCCAGTACAACAGCGGGTTGCGCTGCCGGAAGGCCATAAAATGCAGAGCATAGTTGGCCCCACTGAGAAACATGAAGACGACAGCAATCATCTCAACGGCGGCGCTGTCGAAATAGCCGATGCTGGCGTCATGGGTGGAAAACCCGCCGATGGCAACGGTGGAAAAGCTGTGACAGAAAGCATCAAACCAGGTCATGCCGGCGGCCCAGTAGGCAAAGGCACAGACGAGGGTCAACGACACGTAGATGTACCAGAGCGCCTTGGCGGTCTCGGCGATGCGAGGGGTCAGCTTGTTGTCCTTGACCGGTCCCGGTACTTCTGCCCGGTAGAGCTGCATACCCCCGATGCCCAACATCGGCAGGATTGCGACCGCCAGTACAATGATACCCATACCGCCCAGCCACTGCAGTTGCTGGCGATACCAGAGGATGGACTCAGGCAGGGAGTCGATTCCGGTGATCACCGTTGCACCGGTAGTGGTGAGTCCGGACACCGCTTCAAAGAATGAGTCAACGTAGGTGTAAGGCGCATTACTGCTGAGGTAAAACGGCAGCGACCCGGCAATACTCAAGACCACCCAGAACAGCGTGGTGATCAGGAATCCGTCCCGGACCCGGAGCTCCCCCGAGGTGACGCGGAACGGATACCAGACCACGAGTCCGCTCAGGGCAACCATTCCCATCGCGTTAAGGAAACGGCTCCACTGACCATCGTCATAGAGTAAAGAAATGCCCAACGGCGGCAGCATGGTGAGGCTGAAGAGCATCATCAGTATGCCGAGCACTTTTGCGATCACTGGTAAACGCATGAATCAGGCAAATCCTGGTCAGAAGAAAGTCAGCCCCACCTGGAACAGCCGTTCCACGTCCCGTATCCGGGAT
>JBDNIR010000178.1:0-2965 GCA_041688195.1 Marinobacter sp. | reverse complement strand
CTGGGAATCGGGATCGCTCTGATGATGCCTACCGGTGGCAAGCGTGGCTCTCTGTGCCTGATTCTGCTGGCCATCCCGTTGCTGATTCCCTGGAACGTGGTTGGCACCATATGGCAGATATTTGGTCGCGGCGACATTGGGCTGTTCGGCTGGGGATTGAACCAGCTCGGGTTTGATTACAACTACACCGCCAATACTGGCGATGCCTGGGCAACGGTGTTGTTGATGGATGTCTGGCACTGGACGCCGCTGGTGGCGTTGCTCTGCTATTCCGGCCTGAAAGCAATACCTGAAGCGTTCTACCAGGCGGCGGAAATAGACCGCGCCTCCAACTGGGCTATCTTCCGTTATATCCAGCTCCCTCGCCTCAAAAGCGTTTTGGTGATCGCGGTGCTGCTGCGATTCATGGACAGCTTCATGATTTACACCGAGCCCTTTGTACTGACAGGTGGTGGCCCGGGCAGCTCAACGACGTTCTTGAGCCAGACCCTGACAACCATGGCTATCGGTCAGTTCGATATTGGTCGGGCAGCCGCCTTCTCACTGATCTACTTCCTGATCGTGCTGTTGGTGTCATGGCTGTTCTTCACCGCTATAACCCACCTCGACAAGCAAAAGTGAGGGCCTGGTGATGAAAATGAATAAACGTAAAGGTTTTGGTATAACGGCCTACATCATCCTGTTGATGTTGCCGATCTACTGGTTGCTGAACATGTCGTTCAAGACCAATCAGGAAATCCTGGGGCAACTGACGTTCTTTCCCCATAACTTCACGCTGGCAAACTACGCGACGATTTTTACCGATCCGAGTTGGTACTCCGGTTACATCAACTCGATGATCTACGTTTCCATCAACGTGGTGATCACCTTGTCGGTTGCGCTTCCTGCAGCATACGCCTTCAGCCGCTATAAGTTTGTGGGTGACAAGCATCTGTTCTTCTGGCTGCTGAGTAACCGTATGGCGCCACCTGCGGTGTTCTTGCTGCCGTTCTTTCAGCTCTATTCCTCTATTGGCCTGTTTGACACGCACATAGCGGTAGCGTTGGCTCACTGTCTGTTCAATGTTCCACTGGCGGTGTGGATTCTGGAAGGCTTTATTTCGGGCGTTCCAAAAGAATATGACGAGATGGCCTATATTGATGGTTACAGCTTTCCGAAATTCTTCGTGAAGATATTTATTCCGATGATTCGTTCAGGGATTGGTGTCGCGGCTTTCTTTGCCTTCATGTTTTCCTGGGTGGAGTTGTTGCTGGCGCGAACACTGACCTCGGTAGATGCTCAGCCTATTGGTGCGATCATGACGCGGACCATGGGGGCCAGTGGCATTGACTGGGGCGTGCTGGCCGCAGCCGGCGTATTGACCATTCTTCCGGGTCTGCTGGTGGTCTGGTTTGTCCGTAACCACATTGCCACCGGCTTTGCCCTCGGTCGGGTATAAGGAGAGTCATTATGATTGCCTGGATGAACTGGACCTTACCGGTCGCTATTTTCTTTTCCGTAATTGCCGCTATTCTTCTGGTGATGACGGTGTACGAAGTGGTCTCTCCCTGCACCGAGCGCAAAGGGTTTCTGCCCATCGCAACCACCCGTGGTGACCGGTTGTTCATTGGTCTGCTCACGAGTGCTTACATCAACCTGATGTTTCTGGGTTTAACCGAACTCAGCCTCTGGGTCGCCCTGGCGGTCTCGGTTGTCTGGGTGGCCATACTGCTCCGCTGGGGCTAACAAAAGGAGATTGTGTAAGAAGCCGAAAAAATGCGCAAATTTAGACGTTTTCGTATTGATGTTTTTTCGTAAACGAACTAATGTTTAGTTTATGGTCGAAAACGATCACAGTATTTTGACCAATCGTTATCCCGAATTCTAACAATACAAACGAGGTTGGATATGTTTAAAAATAACAAGTATCCGAAAGCGCTTTTACTAAGCACAGCAGTGGGCGCTGCCGGTCTGGGTATGAGCCTGCAGGCTTATGCGGATCAGTATTCCGATGCTGCTGAAAAGTGGGTGTCTGAAGAATTCGCCACGTCAACGCTCAGCAGAGAAGAGCAGCTGAAAGAAATGGCCTGGTTTACGGAAGCTGCCAAGCAGTTCCGTGGTATGGAAATCAATGTGGTGTCCGAAACCATCGCCACTCACGAATACGAATCCAATGTTCTGGCGAAAGCCTTCACTGACATCACCGGAATCACGGTTAACCACAACCTGATTCAGGAAGGCGATGTTATTGAAAAATTGCAGACTCAAATGCAGTCTGGCGTCAACATTTTTGACGCCTTCATCAATGACTCAGACCTTATCGGTACGCATTACCGTTATGGGAAGGTCGTTCCCATTTCCGACATGATTGAGGGTGACGCCAAGGACCTGACCCTGCCGACGCTCGATCTCGAAGATTTCATCGGTCTGGACTTCACCACCGCTCCTGACGGCAAAATTTATCAGTTGCCAACTCAGCAGTTCGCAAACCTGTACTGGTTCCGTGCCGACTGGTTCGAGCGTGAAGACCTGAAAAAGCAGTTCAAGGACATTTACGGCTATGAGCTGGGTGTACCGGTAAACTGGTCCGCCTATGAAGATATCGCCGAATTTTTCTCTGTACACGTGAAGGAAATTGACGGTAAGCGAGTCTACGGTCACATGGACTACGGCAAGAAAGACCCGTCCTTGGGCTGGCGCTTTACTGATGCCTGGTTCTCCATGGCCGGTGGCGGCGACAAAGGCCTGCCAAACGGTCTGCCCGTTGATGAATGGGGTATTCGGGTTGAAGATTGCCATCCTGTCGGTTCCAGCGTAAGTCGTGGTGGTGCTACCAACGCTCCCCCCGCCGTGTATGCCACCCAGAAGTATGTTGACTGGTTGCGTAAATACGCGCCGCCTGAAGCCCAGGGCATGACCTTCTCCGAAGCCGGTCCGGTGCCTGCTCAGGGCCATATCGCTCAGCAGATCTTCTGGTATACCGCCT
>JBDNIR010000177.1:0-3829 GCA_041688195.1 Marinobacter sp. | reverse complement strand
GATTGAGTATGGATTGACCAAGTAATTCAGTCAAGTACTCAGCCCGGTCCGACATCGTCTGAAGGCTGTTTAGCGTGATTCGCACCGGCCTTATTACCCACTGATTTCTGGATCGCAGAAAGCACACCCCGGAGAATATTGATTTCCATCTGATCTGGCTGCGCCCGCTGAAGTAAACGCCGTAATCTTGACATCAACTGCCGCGGATTATCCCGTCTGTGAAACTCGATCTCCACTAACACTTTTTCAAGATGCTCAAACAACCCCTCGACCTCTCGGACCGGGGCCAGTGGTGAGTCCCAACCCTGATCCCCGGGCACTACCATAGGTGTCAGTTGAGCACTACCCTCACCTCCTTCCAAGCTGCGCAGATAATGCATCCGGAGTTCGTAAGTCACTACCTGGACCGCCATCGCCAGATTAAGAGAGCTGTATTCCTGATTGGAGGGAATGTGAATATGAAAGTGGCAGCGCTGAAGCTCATCATTACTCAAACCGTGGTTTTCCCGCCCAAAAACCAGCGCCACCGGCCCCTGGGGCGCATGTTCGAATGCCTTATACGCAGCATCGAGAGGTGGAATAACCGGCCAGGGCACTTTTCTGCCCCGGGCGCTGGTTCCCATCACCATCACGCAATCATCAATTGCTTCATTCAGGGTCCCCACCACCTGGGCTTTATCCAACACATCAGAAGCTCCCGCCGAACGCGCATAGGACGTTTCATCAGGGAACGACGCCGGGTTAACCAGCCAAAGGTTGGAAAATCCCATGTTTTTCATGGCCCTGGCCACAGCGCCAATATTGCCGGAATGGGAGGTCTCCACCAGAACCACCCGGATGTTGTCCCAGGAGGGAATGTTTTCAGTTACCGGCATCGCCGCTTTTTTCATGACTGGGCTTCTCTAACGTTCAAAACAGGACGCGCCATAATAGCAGAACCCGAAACCTCGTCCGAGTCCTCCCGGCCGTCACAACCAGTTATCCCGCCCAAACCTGCAAGTCAGGGACATTGCGCATCCAAAAAACGTATAAGCGAAAAGCTCATTTTGATATGATACGCGACCTTTTCTCAGCCAGGTGACGAATAGTCCGATGCAACCAGCAATCAAAATGGCTCTGCGCGTTGCGCGCCAGGGTTCAGACTTTCTGAAAGCCCACTTCGAACGACAGGAGCTGTCTGAGCGAGACCAGACTGAACTGCAAAGCCAGCTCGACCAGGTGGAACATTCTCTCTATGAGAATTTTTCCGAGCAGCTTCAGAAGGCCTACAAGGATCATGCCATTGCCCCCAGCGGAGATTCCGACGCTGGCGAACACACCAAGAGCTGGCATATTTTTCCGCTGCTGGGCCGTGAGAATTTTCTGCGCGGTATTCCTGATTTCGCGCTGGCACTGATGCAGAAGAAAGACAACCGAGCCGAGAACCTGCTGTTGGTCAATCCTGTCACCGGCGAAGAATACTCCGCCAGCCGTGGCCATGGCGCGGGGCTTAACAGCCGGCGGGTAAGGACAGGCACAATCAAACACGTGGAAGACGCCGCCATTGTGACCAACCTGCTTGACCAGGCGCGCGGAGCTGAAGACCCGCTGCTCTGGGGCGAACTGGCCGCGACACTGGCGCAGCAGTCAAGCCTGATAAGAACCACCGGGTGTGTTGCTCTGGATATGGCACGGGTTGCGGCTGGCCATCTGGACGCAGCCATCATCTTCCGCCCCGAGGCGGCTGACCTGTCCATTGGACTTATCATTGCCAATGAAAGCGGCTCACTCACCGGTGACTTTTCGGGCAACCCCTCAACAGATAAGGCGCGTCAGGTTGTCGTCGCCAATCCAAAACTATTCAAGGATATACTCAAGGTACTGCAGCCTTTCCGAGGTCGCCTGCCTCGCTGACAGGGCATCGCCAATTATAGGTACGGCCTGCCACGTGAATAGCAGACACAAAAAAGCCGCGTTGACATCACGTCACGCGGCTTTTTATTTGCCCAGGCAAACTACATTCTGTCTAACCACTCAGGCGGCTGCTCTTGCTCTTCTTCCTTGCCAGCAAGACCTTCCTTCGGCGGCAAAACCATGTCTTCCCGGGTCACCCCTAACACAATGAGCAGGCTTGCTGAAACGTAGATGGATGAGTAGGTACCGACCACAACACCAATAATCAGCGCTATAGCAAAGTTATTGATCGCCTCGCCACCAAAGAAATACAACGCCAGCAGCACAGTCAAGGTGGTGCCGGAGGTATTCAATGTCCGGCTAATGGTCTGGTGGATAGACTCATTGATGATGTGCTCCGCATCCCCCACCCGCATCTTGCGGAAGTTTTCCCTGATACGATCCGCCACCACAATGGTGTCGTTGAGTGAGTAGCCAATCACGGCCAGCAACGCAGCCAGCACGCTCAGATCAAAGGTCCACTGGAAGAGCGAAAAAACACCAAAGATGATAATGACGTCATGAGCCAGCGGCACGACCGCAGCAATGCCGAACTTGAACTGGAACCGCATACCCACGTAGATCAGCACCACGGCAAGAGCCAACAGCAGACCCAGGCCGCTGTCTTCCTTGAGCTCCTCTCCAACCTGGGAGCCGACGAAAGCCGAGCTGACCAGCTCAAGTTCATCACCGGTTGCCCGCAAGGCACCGGTCACGCGACCTGCAAGCTCATCATCGAAAGCCTCGGAAAGCCTTACCAGTACTGAAGTTTGGTTACCAAAGTTCTGCACCACAAAATTTTCATACCCGGCTTCGGACAGCGTAGAACGGATCTCGTCCAGCTCAGGGGGCTTCTCGTAGTGCAACTCAACCGACGCCCCGCCGGTGAAATCAAGCCCGAGATTGAGCCCGTTAACCGCAATGGTAATAATTGAGGCAACTATGAGAATCATCGAAAATACCGCTGCGGATTTTCGAATCTCCATAAAATCAATAGGTTTCTTCTCGACTTCAGACATTAGACAACTTCCCGCCGATAGACAGTTTCTCGATCTTACGTCCACCGTAAGTCAGGTTGATCAAGCCGCGGCTGACCAGCAGAGCGGAGAACATGGACGTCAGGATGCCGATACATAAGGTAATCGCGAAGCCCTTGACCGGGCCTGAGCCCATAGCAAACAGAATGACAGCGACCAGCAAAGTCGTGATGTTTGCATCCACGATGGAGACAAACGCTCGTGAATAACCTGCGCTGATCGCAGACTGTGGTGGCATGCCCGCCTTGAGCTCTTCTTTTATACGCTCAAAGATCAGCACGTTCGCATCCACCGCCATACCCACCGTCAATACGATACCGGCAATCCCCGGAAGCGTCAGAGTTGCTGACAGAATGGACATGCAGGCCAGTAATAGCATCAGGTTGATGGTCAAAGCCACATTGGCAACTAAACCAAAACCCCGATAATAAATCAGCATATAAAGCAACACGAGGATGAAACCCAAGGATACAGACAGAAAGCCGGCATCAATGTTCTGCTGCCCGAGGCTGGGACCAATGGTCCGCTCTTCCACGAAATACATCGGGGCGGCCAGAGAACCGGCTCTCAACAGCAGCGCCAGTTCGGAGGCTTCATTGATAGAGTCCAGGCCGGTAATACGGAAACTGGCGCCCAGAGCTGACTGAATGGTCGCGAGACTGATGATGCTCTGCTCTTCCACCCTGTTCTCGACCGTTACCGACTCGCTATTGACCATCCGCTCTTCCGTTTCGGTACGGAACTCAATAAAGATAACAGCCATCCGTCGCTGGATTGCATTGCGAGTGGCACGGTTCATCATATCGCCGCCGGGGCCATCCATGGTGATGTTGACCTGCGCTTGCCCGTTCTCGTCAAAT
>JBDNIR010000176.1:0-2406 GCA_041688195.1 Marinobacter sp. | reverse complement strand
CCTGATAGTGACAGTTCCGGGAACAGCAATAACTCGGCGTCTTGCTCGCGAGCCTGGGCCACGTACTCACGGTGCAGCGCCAGATTGTGTTTCATTTCCAGTAATTCCGGGTTTATCTGAGCCACCGCAACCCGAATTTTTGATGTCATGTTTTTCACCTGATACGTGTTGTTTGGGTATTAGAGTTAAAAAACCCTGAGCAAGGCATTGCTCAGGGTTTGGTTGCCTCAGTGCCTGGGTATGGCTGTCAGATCAGGCCATGTTTCTCAAGAAAACTGCGCGCGACCTTCGCTATCTCTATCCGATCCACATCGACCTGTGCGTTCATCGCGGACATGGTTTTGTTATCAATAACCCCTGACAGTGCATTAAGCTGTTCGCCGAGTTTCGGGTTGGCAGCAAGTGTGTCGGCTCTGATGACGGGCGTGATGGCATAATCCGGGAAAAAGCCCCGATCATCCTTAAGCACGACGAAATCAAATGCCGGAATGCGGCCATCGGTGGCGAACACCAATGCCGCGTCCACTTGTTCTTCTTTCAGAGCGGTATAGGTGAGGCCGGAAACCATACGCTTTATATGATCTCGCGGCAGGTCAAAGCCGTAGGCCTTGGAGAAGGGCCGGTAGCCGTCTTCCCTGGCATACCATTCTGCATTACTTGCCAGCACAAGTTTGGTGCCGCTATTAATCACTTCCGAAAAATCACTCAGCGTTTTAATGTGTCGTTTCTCTGCGTCTGCGCGGCGCATGGCCAGTGCATACGTATTGTTGGCATCCGATGGATTCAGCCAGACCAGTCCCTTTTTGGCGTCCAGGGACTTGACCCGCTCATAGGTCTGTTCCCGATCAAGTTTTTCCGTTACGCCGTTGTAGACCACCAGCGCAGTGCCGGTGTATTCCCAGTAGACGTCAATCTGGCCGTTTTCCTGAGCGGAGCGAAGAACGGCGCTGCCCATACCAGCATGGCTTTCCACGTCATAGCCTTTGGCGGTCAGATACTGACTGGTAATGGATGTCAGCAATCGCTGTTCGGTAAAATTTTTGCCGCCGACCACGATCTCGTCGGCTGAAGCCGGGGTCATAGCCGCGAAGGATAAGCAGGTCAGCAGACCTGTCAGTGATTTATACCAGTTCTTGTTCATTGTCGTTGATCTCCAATTGGTCCAGTGGTCTGGTTTTTGTTATTGGCACGCTCCGGAATGGGCGTCCCTGGCTAAACCGTCGAACCTGGAGGTCAGGCCAGCAGGTCAGAACTTCAGTTTCGTAATGGGTTGACGCCTCTTGGCACCAGCAGCAGTGCCAGTCCGGCGACAAGAATATCGACGAGGATGGCCAGCATGGCGGTTGGAATGGCACCTGCCAGCATCATCTGGGTATTGAGCAGAGCAATACCGGTGAAAATCAGTTCTCCCAGCCCGCCGCCGCCAATCAAAAAAGCCAGCGGTACGGTGCCGACGTTGATTGCGAGCGCCGTGCGTACGCCGGCGAACATGACATACAGGGCGTTTGGAATTTCGACCCTGAACAACATCTGGGTGGGTGACATCCCGATACCTGCAGCGGCTTCTTTCAGGTGAGCGGGAACACCAAGCAGGCCCGTGTAGGTGTTGCGGACGATCGGCAACAAAGAGGCTATAAAGAGGCCAAATACGGCCGGCAAAGTACCAATGCCCAGGAAGCTCATGGACAGGGCAAGAATGGCCAGTGTCGGGATGGTGGTGCCTACATTCAGGCCCTGCATGGTCCATTCTGACAATTTTTTGAACTTGGGCCTGCTGAGCACAATCCCGAGCGAGATGCCGACAAGAACGGCAAGGCTACCGGAGATCAGTGTCAGCTCTATATGCTGGCGAGTGAGATAAACGATGTCGTCGTAGTAGAACAGGATATCGTCAATGAGACCCATGCGTTGCAGGTAGATGCCCAGCAGCAGAACCACGAGGTACATCACCCCCCGGCCAATGTTGTTGAACTGAATATTCTTCATGGCAGCACTTTTCACCGGTTGCACCTCTTCGCTTTATTGAACCGCTTTATAGGTCGCGCCCAGATGGCGGGTAATGCCGCGTTGGGTAACAAATCCTTCAAGTATGCCCTCACTGTTTACGCAGGGCAGCCAGGTTGCATCGTGAGTGAACATTTTGGAGGCAACTGTGCGCAGGTTGTCTTCCAGTCGAACGACAGAGCGCAGGTTTGAGTAGTGTTTGCTACAGTTGCCTTGATTCGCCTGTGCAACGCTACGAGAGACATAACCGATGGGTCGCCTGGCGTCATCCACGAGGATAATTGCTCTTTCGTAACCAGCGTCATCCATCTTGATCAGCGCCTGGGGCAGCGAATCGTTCATCTTTACAACCGCTATTTCGGTTTCCATCACCTCCGCTACGGTCACCAGTTGCAGCCTTTT
>JBDNIR010000175.1:0-3188 GCA_041688195.1 Marinobacter sp. | reverse complement strand
AGCCAAGTGTTCTGCCTGTCAGAGCGTTTGTCTGTCTTTACTTAACAGGATCGGTGTTATGGAAAACCTGCATCATATTGTAGTCGTTGGTGGCGGAGCCGGGGGTCTGGAACTGGTAACACGCCTTGGCAACAAGCTCGGGAAAAAGCAAAAGGCCCGGATCACCCTGGTCGACGCGGTACTCACGCACGTCTGGAAACCCCTGCTACATGAAGTGGCCGCAGGATCATTGGACGCCGACAGCAACGAAGTCAATTTCCGTGCCCATGCGCTCAAACACCATTTTGAATTTCAGCTCGGGTCCATGAGAGGGCTCGACAGGAACGCCCGAAAGATCACCCTGGCGCCGTTCTACGACAATGACGGCGACGAGGTGGTTCCGGAACGCAATATCAGCTATGACACGCTGGTGATCGCCGTAGGCAGCAACGCCAACGATTTCGGCACCCCCGGCGCCCAGGAGCATTGCCTGTTTCTGGACAGTCTGGCTCAAGCCAGACGCTTCCACAATTTGATGCTCAATGCTTTTTTACGCAAGAATCACGAAGCCAACCAAGGCGCCGCCCACGAGTTGCCGATCACCATTATCGGGGCCGGGGCGACAGGAGTTGAGCTGGCAGCCGAGCTGAGGCTGGCATCCCGGGAATTACCCGTTTACGGCATGAACGAATTGCGACCGGCAGACGTGATTATCCGGGTCATTGAAGCGGCAGACAGAATACTGCCCGCTCTGCCAACTCGTCTGTCAACGGCCGCATCAAGAGAGCTAGAGCACCAGCGAGTTCAGGTTTTGACCGGCCAGCCGGTCAGCGAAATCAGGCCACACAGCGTGGTCATGAAAGACGGCACCGAGCTGCCCTCTGACATGACCATCTGGGCGGCTGGCATCAAGGCGCCGGCGTTCCTCCATGAGATCGGCGGACTTGAAACCAATCGGGGCAATCAACTGGTGGTGACCCAGACACTTCAAACCACCCACGATGAGAACATCTTCGCCTTTGGCGATTGCGCAGCCTGCCCCCAGCCGGATTCAGACAGGACCGTGCCTCCTCGCGCCCAGGCGGCCCATCAACAGGCCGATACACTGTTCAAAACCCTGGTCAACAGGCTGGAAAACAGGGCGCCGGTGGCGTTTGTCTATAAAGATCACGGCTCCCTGATCAACTTCAGCCGCTATACCACAGTCGGCAACCTGATGGGCAACCTGTCCGGCCGGAGCATGTATATCGAAGGCAAGGTCGCCAGGCTGTTCTACGTCTCCCTTTACCGTATGCATCAGGTGGCGCTGCATGGTTTTCTGAGAACTGGCGTCATCTGGTTGATGGACCTCATCAGCCGGGCCATGCATCCCCGGTTGAAACTGCACTAACCAGAGACTGCGCAGTGGGGTGGGAAGCGGGGCGAAAAGTGGCGTGATTGGTCAAAAGATTGGTCGGGATCGGTCAATCCGGATTGCTTCAGGGGATGCGATACTGTCTCTCATCAGCCTGTTTCGAGAATAAACCATGACGCCAACGCCACTGACTGACCTGCTGGGCTTCAACCCGTACCTGGTAACCCTGGCGCTCGCCCCGGCGTTCTTTCTGGCCATGGCGGGTGAGTTCTGGCATTTGCGCAAATACTCCCACAACCCCTCCGCAAGCTATACCTGGGCAGATACCCTCAGCAACATGACCCTTGCCGGCCTGTACCAGACCAGTGACGTGCTGGCGGCCTTGCTGACGATCGTCGTCTACAACGCCTTCTTCGACATTCGCCTGCTGGATATTGCCTTCAACGTCTGGAGTGTGGCACTGCTGTTTGTGGTGCAGGACTTCTTCTACTACTGGTTCCATCGGGCGCATCACCGCATCCGGTTTTTCTGGTGCTCCCACGTGGTCCACCATTCCTCTGAAAAACTCAACCTGTCGACAGCGTTCCGCCAGAGCATTACCTACCCGATTACCGGCATGTGGCTATTCTGGTTACCCATCGTATTGATCGGTTTTCCACCCGAAACGGTCATTTTCGCTGTCGGCATAAGCCTGGCCTACCAGTTCTTCATCCACACCCAGGCGGTGGGCAAGCTGGGGCCGCTGGAATGGATTTTTAATACCCCGTCCCACCACCGCGCCCACCATGGCCGCAACAGCGAATACATTGATCGCAACTATGGCGGCATCCTCATTGTATGGGACCACCTGTTCGGCACCTTCACAGAAGAACAGGCGCCACCGGATTACGGCATCCCCGACCAGATACACACCCACAACCCCCTGACCCTCAATTTTCACGAGTGGAAAGCTATGCTGCGGGACGCTTCGCGGCCCGGATTAACCTTATGGCAACGTGGCCGACTGATGTTCGGGCCACCGGAGGTTGGTGGCAAAGTGACAAAAAGGGATGCCGGCATTAGGTTACACTCGGCAAGTGAACAGGGGTCCGGTGCTAGGCACTAATTATCAAGGGTCAATTCCCCGCCACCGGATGCCATTGACAGTTTTTAGTTGACAGATAATGCCCCGTCCCGTAATTTTTAGTCCAAGGGTTTCAAACACGGCAACAGGAATTTGCTGTTCCCCAAATTACCAAAGGACAGGGAACGTGTTCTCAATTGCTATATGTCTTACCCCCCGGAATACTCCAATCTTCAGCACTCAGCCTGCGGGCCAATGTTCAATCGTTAATGGTGAATATTCGGTGGTGCCAACGCTAATCACTGTTACAGACTCCGAGGGTAGATTTTCATTGCCTGCAGTAAATGTTCGTTCCCGGATACCTGGCAAACCAATGGATGAGACACGCAACCGACAGGTTATCGTGGCAGAGCTCGAAGGCAAAAAGTACGTTTTGTGGTACGGAGTTACGGACAGCATCAAGCCCGAAATAAGCGTTGTCAAAAAGCTGGATTTTATGAATTGCGAACTGACAAAGCCTGAAAAACTGCAGCACTTTGTCAAACAGGAAAATCCCTCTTTCACCCACAATATTCATAGCGTATGTCGCTGGGATGACCACGATTAAATCAAAAGAAGTAAAAGGATTTACTAATGTTAGCGATATCACCAAGGCTGGCTTCTGAACTGGCTGAAATTGTCTATAGGGTAATTCAACCCGGCAGCACCGGAATCTACAAGCTGACTCAAAGCCCCGAGTTGAATAGGCATTTCAGCTTCGACTTGTCGCAAGGGCCAATAAACGGTTCATCT
>JBDNIR010000020.1:0-1027 GCA_041688195.1 Marinobacter sp. | reverse complement strand
ATTGCCGTAATTGGCTTGGGATATGTCGGGCTGCCGTTGGCTGCAGCTTTCGGTGAAAAGCGCCCCGTCGTTGGTTTCGATATTAATGCAAAGCGTATTGCAGATCTCAAGCAGGGTGTTGATTTTACCCGTGAGGTATCGATACTCACGAAGTTCTTGCCGCTGCAGGTACGAAATGGAACTTCCTGCCCTTTAAACCCGGCTTGGTTGGCGGGCACTGTATCGGTGTCGACCCCTACTATCTGACCCATAAAGCTCAGGCGGTGGGTTACCATCCGGAAATGATTCTGGCCGGCCGGCGGGTGAACGATAACATGGGTGCTTATGCGGCCTCAGAGCTGATAAAGGCCATGATAAAATCAGGTCAGAAGATTGCGGATGCCCGCGTTCTTATAATGGGGCTTACGTTCAAGGAAAACTGTCCGGATTTGAGGAACACCCGGGTGGTCGACGTTATCCGAGAGTTGAGAGAATTTGGTTGTGATGTGGTAGTGACTGACTGCTGCGCTGATAACGCCGAGGCACAACATGAATATGGTTTGACGTTAGTAGAGACGCCGGAGAAGGGCGGATTTGAAGCGGTAATTATTGCGGTACCACACCGTGAATATGCAGAGATGAGCCCGGCTAACTTCCGGGATTTTCTGAAACCCCAAGGTGTGCTTTTTGACTTGAAAGGAACATTACCGTTGGGTGGTGCTGATTTGCGTTTGTAGATGAATGATGCCCGTTTATAGCGGAGCCCATGATATAAGTCGGTAGAAGTACTGTTTACCCAGTTAAAAGGACGGGCAGCCAAAGCGCCTGTCTTTTTTTATTTTCCGGTTTATTATTTAGTTTTGTTAATAAAAATTGCGATACAAAAATCATTGTTCTATTATCCCTGTCAGCCAGATACTTGACGAGTCCCCTTTTTTATTTATTTCAACTGGGGCGTCCTATTCTCGCTTTCATTTTCTCGATACTTTAATTGATAAAAGGTAATATCCATGGCGAAGATTAACGATTACTACCAGAAAAAACAGCT
>JBDNIR010000174.1:0-11222 GCA_041688195.1 Marinobacter sp. | reverse complement strand
CCGCCAATAACGACGATTTTTTCGCGATTCGTCGGCTCCGCCTCGCACTCTTCTTCATAGGTCGAATACATGTACGCCGTGGAAGAAGCAAACTCAGCCGCACAGGTATCGACGCGCTTGTAGACCGGACGGATATTCAGTTCATGCCGCAGTTTGCGCAGACTGGTCTCGGAGATGCCCAACAGTTTCGCAATCCGGCCATCGGAAAAGCCCTTGCGCTTGAGACGGAACAACGTTTTGTGGTCAATATCGGCCTTACCGACAGTCTTGAGTTCGGCCTCCTCCCGGATCAGATCCTCTATCTGGGCCAAATACCAGGGATCAACCTTGGTATGCTGGAAAACCTCATCAACCGACATACCTTTGCGGAATGCGTCGCCGATATACCAGATACGCTCGGCACCGGGAACGTTAAGTTCACGGGTCAGATTCTCACAGCCGTCTTTGGTGGACAGGTCGACCATTTCTTCAAAGCCTTCGGAGCCAACTTCCAGCCCACGCAACGCTTTCTGGACCGACTCCTGAAAGGTCCGGCCAATGGCCATCACTTCACCCACGGATTTCATCTGGGTAGTGAGGCGCGCATCCGCTTGCGGAAATTTCTCGAAGGTAAAACGAGGAATCTTGGTAACAACATAGTCGATGCTGGGCTCAAACGACGCTGGAGTAATCCCACCGGTGATGTCGTTCTGGAGCTCATCGAGAGTGTAGCCCACCGCCAACTTGGCAGCGACCTTGGCAATCGGAAAACCGGTAGCTTTAGAAGCCAGCGCCGACGACCGTGAAACCCTGGGGTTCATCTCGATCACCACCATACGACCATTTTCCGGATTGATACCGAACTGGACATTGGAGCCGCCGGTTTCCACACCGATTTCACGCAGTACCGCCAGCGAGGCGTTCCGCATGATCTGATATTCTTTGTCGGTCAGGGTCTGAGCCGGTGCCACCGTGATGGAGTCGCCGGTGTGAACCCCCATGGCGTCAAAGTTCTCGATAGTACAGATGATGATGCAGTTGTCGTTGCGGTCACGCACCACTTCCATCTCGTACTCTTTCCAGCCGATCAGCGACTCGTCGATCAGCAGCTCATTGGTCGGCGACAAATCAAACCCGCGGGTGCAAATCTCTTCAAACTCATCCCGATTATAGGCAATACCGCCACCGGACCCGCCCATGGTAAAGGACGGGCGAATAATGCAGGGGAAACCAATGCTGTCCAGCACCTGGAAGGCTTCTGTCATGGAGTGCGCCATGGACGCCCTCGGAGTATCCAGATTTATGGACTTCATCGCCTTATCAAACCGGTCGCGGTCTTCGGCTTTGTCAATGGTGTCCGCGTTGGCGCCGATCATTTCAACACCGTGCTCTCTCAACACCCCGTGCTTCTCAAGATCCAGCGCGCAGTTCAGCGCCGTTTGTCCGCCCATGGTAGGCAGCAGAGCATCGGGCTTTTCGCGTTCAATAATCTTGGCGACGGTTTTCCAGGTGATCGGCTCAATATAGGTAGCGTCGGCCATCGCCGGGTCGGTCATGATGGTGGCCGGATTCGAGTTAACCAGAATGACACGGAAACCCTCTTCACGCAGGGCCTTGCAGGCCTGGGCTCCGGAGTAGTCGAACTCACAGGCCTGACCGATGACGATGGGGCCGGCACCCAGGATAAGAACGCTTTTGATGTCGGTACGCTTTGGCATTTCGTTGTAAACCTGTCAGCAAACTATAAATTCATGCAGCGCATAACGCGGCTGTGAAACGGTGGAAGACCCGCAATCAGACCGCTCGCTCTTCCATCAGTCGGACAAACTCATCAAACAGGGGCGCCACATCATGGGGGCCAGGGCTTGCTTCCGGATGCCCCTGAAAACTGAATGCAGGCTTGTCCTTGCGCCGGAGGCCCTGCAGGGTGCCGTCAAAAAGTGACTTGTAGGTGGCTTCCAGGTTGTCCGGCAGGCTGGTTTCATCCACTGCAAAGCCGTGGTTCTGACTGGTGATCATTACCTTCCCGGTGGCGAGGTTCTGGACCGGATGGTTTGCACCATGGTGTCCATGACCCATCTTGAGCGTCTTGGCGCCACTCGCCAGGGCTAACAACTGGTGACCGAGACAGATACCAAATACCGGGATCTCGGTTTCAAGCACTTCCTGGATCGCACGGATGGCGTAATCACAGGGTTCCGGATCACCAGGGCCGTTGGACAGGAAGATACCATCCGGCGACATGGCCAAAACATCCGCTGCCGACGTGGTCGCAGGAACAACGGTGACGTCGCAGCCGCGAGAGGCAAGCATGCGCAGGATGTTGAACTTGATACCGTAATCCCAGGCAACCACTTTGAAGCGTGCTTGTTCACACACGCCATAGCCGGAATCCAGATTCCATTTGGTCTGATCCCACTTCCATATTTTATCGCCACTGACCTCTTTCGCCAGGTCCATGCCTTTCAGGCCCGGAAAGGCGTTCGCCAGCTCCAATGCCCGCTCGGCAGTCGCACCGGCGCCCGCCACAATGGCTCCGCTCTGGGAGCCTTTGGTTCGCAGAATCCGGGTTAACCGCCGAGTGTCGATATCGGAGATACCAACGACATTGTTAGCCCGCAGGTATTGATCAAGCGTTTGGGTGGAGCGCCAGTTGCTGGCCAGTATTGGCAGATCCCGAATCACCAGACCGGCCGCCTGAATGCGATCAGATTCAACGTCTTCTTCATTGACTCCGGTATTACCGATATGGGGATAGGTCAGGGTGACGATCTGGCGCGAATAGGATGGGTCCGTCAGGATTTCCTGATACCCGGTCATGGCAGTATTAAAGACAACCTCGCCGCTGGTTTCTCCGTCAGCGCCTATGGCGATACCGTAAAACAGGCTGCCGTCTGCGAGTGCAAGGATTGCGGGTGTGTTCAAGGCTTGTATCCTCATCGAGTGGCGTATCGTCAGTTCCGAATCGAGCCCTGCAAAATAGCGGGCCCCAACGTCACGAACAGGAACGCAAGCGCAAATTCAGGTCGCAAAAAAACGAGAGGGGTACTGAAACCTCTCTAGCTTATTCGATGCTAGCTTTCCAGGCTACGCTTGGTGCAGTTAAACCGCCTTATTGTAAGAAAACGGGCGGTCTGTGTCCACGGCTAATGCCCTGCCCGACGCCAGGACTACTTCAGGGAGAGTACATCTTGCATGTCGTAGAGCCCTGCCGGCTTGTCTGCCAGCCACCGGGCAGCGCGCACAGCACCTTTGGCAAAGGTCATCCGACTGCTTGCTTTGTGGGTAATTTCGATCCGCTCGCCAATGCCAGCAAACAGTACGGTGTGATCACCGACCACATCGCCCGCCCTGACAGTTTCGAAGCCGATTTCGGTTCGCGAGCGCTCACCGGTGAAGCCCTCCCGACCATACACCGCACATTCTTTCAAATCCCGGCCGAGCGCACTTGCAACCACCTCACCCATTCGAACTGCGGTACCGGACGGTGCGTCCTTTTTATGGCGGTGATGGGTTTCAATAATCTCGACGTCATAATCGTCACCCAAGGCTTCGGCCGCTGTTTTTAACAGATTCAGCGCAACGTTAATCCCCACACTCATATTGGGCGCAAACACTACTGGCACCGACTCCGCAGCTACCCCAAGCTGGAGCTTTTCAGACTCGGTAAGACCGGTAGTGCCGATCACCATCTGCTTGCCATGCTCTTTACAGAAGGCGAGATTTTCGAGGGTCAGATCCGGAAAGGTGAAATCAATCAGGACATCAAAATCATTTACTGCCTCGGCGAGCTTGCCAACCATCGCCACACCAAGCTTGCCAACACCTGCCACCTCACCTGCATCAGCGCCGATCAATGAGCTGTCCGGATTCACAATGGCAGCACCCAGGGTAACGCCGTCTGCGTCCTGAACCGCTTCAATCAGCACTTTGCCCATGCGGCCTGCCGCTCCGGTTATAGCTACCCTCATGATGATTATCCTTAAAACTTCATTTCATCGAAGAAACTTTTAACCCCTTCAAACCAGGAGGTTTTCTTGGGGCCATGCTGGCCGTCATTACTTTCATCCAGAGTTTGCTGGAACTCCTCGAGCAATTCTTTCTGACGCTTGGTCAGTTTAACGGGCGTTTCCACCATAACCCGGCACAGCAAATCTCCCGCCGGTCCGCCGCGTACTGGCGCAACACCTTTGTTTCTCAGGCGGAACAGCTTCCCGGTCTGAGTCTCTGTCGGTATCTTCAATTTGACTCGACCATCCAGCGTTGGCACCTCGAGCTCACCGCCCAGAGCGGCATCAACGATACTGATAGGCACTTCACAATACAGGTTTCGGCCATCCCGGGTGAATATGGAATGCTCACGCACCGCGACCTGAACATAAAGATCGCCTGCCGGACCGCCATCCATTCCCATCTCGCCTTCACCCGTCAGACGGATACGATCACCGGTATCCACGCCAGGCGGCACCTTCACAGAAAGTGTTTTCTGCTCCTCAACCCGGCCGGCGCCCCGGCACACTTTACAAGGGTTCTTGATAATCTGGCCGGAGCCTCGACAGGTCGGACAGGCCTGCTGAACCGTGAAGAAACCCTGCTGCATCCTTACCTGCCCCATACCATTACAGGTACCGCAGCTCTCCGGGCGAGAGCCTTTTTCCGCGCCGGATCCGTCACAGGTGGCGCACTCAACATGACCTGGTACGCGAATCTTGACAGTCGTTCCTTTGACTGCCTCTTCCAGATCAAGCTCCAGGGTATAGCGAAGGTCTGCGCCTCGGGTTGTACGACCCCGGCCCCCGCCGCCAAAAATATCACCGAACACATCACCAAAAATGTCAGAGAAACTGCCCCCGGCTCCACCAAAGCCTCCGGCACCTCCCGTCTGACCATCAACACCCGCATGGCCAAACTGGTCGTATGCGCCCCGCTTGGACGAGTCCGCAAGCACTTCGTAGGCCTCACTGGCTTCCTTGAATTTGTTTTCGGCGTCCACGTCGTCAGAATTTCTGTCTGGGTGATACTTCATCGCAAGCTTGCGGTAAGCTCGCTTTATGTCTTTCTCATCCGCGTCCCGGGCAACTCCCAGAATCTCGTAATAATCGCGCTTGGCCATGCTCTAAACCCTGTTTTTTGTACCGGCAACGGGACGCCGGAACATCATCATTCTGGCTCTAAAACGCAGCAGGACCCTTCCTGCCACACGGAATACCTCCAGGGCATCCTTTTAAAACGCGGAAAACGCGGGGAGGACTCCCCGCGTTTTCCAGACTAGCAACCGCCTCGTTTAGCGCTTGTCTTCGTCTTTGACTTCTTCGAACTCAGCGTCAACGGCATCATCCTTGGCACCGCCCTGCTCGGCCTCCTGGCCTTCAGCACCTTGGGCGTCCGCGGCCTGATCCGCATACATTTTCTGAGCCATTTCGGAAGACGCTTCGGTGAGCTTCTGAGTTTTGGCCTCGATGGCTTTCTTATCGGTACCAGTCAGAGCCTCCTCCAGCTCCTTGATGGCAGCTTCAATCGCTTCCTTATCGTCCGCACTGACCTTGTCACCGGCTTCATTCAAAGTCTTGCGAACGCTGTGAACCATGGCGTCGCCCTGATTGCGTACAGTGACCAGCTCTTCGAATTTACGGTCTTCATCCGCATTCGCTTCAGCATCGCGAACCATTTTCTCGATCTCTTCATCATTAAGACCGGAAGATGCCTTGATGATGATCGACTGCTCTTTACCGGTTGCCTTGTCTTTTGCAGACACGTTCAGGATACCGTTGGCATCAATATCAAAGGTGACCTCGATCTGCGGAACTCCCCGTGAGGCTGGCGGAATATCTGCCAGATCGAAGCGTCCCAGAGATTTGTTCTGGGTAGCCTGCTTACGCTCACCCTGCACCACGTGGATGGTGACCGCAGTCTGGTTGTCGTCGGCAGTCGAGAAGGTCTGTGACTTCTTGGTAGGGATCGTGGTGTTCTTCTCGATCAGCGGCGTTGCAACGCCACCCATGGTTTCGATACCCAGGGTCAGTGGCGTTACGTCCAGCAACAAAACGTCCTTGACGTCACCGGAGAGCACAGCTGCCTGGATGGCGGCACCGACGGCTACAGCTTCGTCAGGGTTAACGTCTTTGCGTGCTTCCTTGCCGAAGAAGGCTTTAACTTTTTCCTGAACCAGCGGCATGCGGGTCTGGCCGCCGACTAGAATGACTTCTTCAATTTCACTGTTCTTCATCCCGGAATCTTCCAGCGCCACTTTACAAGGCGCCAGACTGCGCTCGACCAGCTCTTCAACCAGTGATTCGAGCTTGGCCCGGGTCAGTTTCACATTCATATGCTTGGGGCCGCTGGCATCCGCCGTGACATAAGGCAAATTAACGTTGGTCTGCTGGCTACTGGAAAGCTCGATTTTCGCCTTCTCGGCCGCTTCCTTCAGACGCTGCATCGCCAGGGAGTCACCTCGCAGGTCGATGCCGCTGTCTTTCTTGAACTGGTCAGCGAGATATTCAATGATTTTCATATCGAAATCTTCACCACCCAGGAAGGTGTCGCCATTGGTGGCCAACACTTCGAACTGGTGCTCGCCATCGACATCGGCGATTTCAATGATGGAAATATCAAACGTACCACCACCCAGATCATAGACAGCAACGGTACGATCACCGGTCTTCTTGTCCATACCGTAAGCCAGTGCAGCGGCGGTAGGCTCGTTAATGATCCGCTTCACATCCAGCCCGGCGATTCGGCCGGCGTCCTTGGTGGCCTGACGCTGGCTGTCATTGAAGTATGCGGGAACGGTAATAACCGCTTCGGTTACTTTCTCGCCCAGATAGTCTTCTGCTGTCTTCTTCATTTTCTTGAGAATTTCAGCCGCAACCTGCGGCGGCGCCATTTTCTCGCCTTTCACTTCCACCCAGGCATCGCCGTTGTCTGCCTTGGCAATCTTGTAAGGCACCATCTTGATGTCTTTTTGCACGACACTGTCTTCAAAGCGCCGACCAATCAGACGCTTGATGGCATACAGTGTGTTGTGAGGATTGGTAACCGCCTGACGTTTTGCTGACTGCCCGACCAGAATCTCGCCGTCGTCGGTGTAGGCGATAATGGATGGTGTGGTGCGATCACCCTCCGCATTTTCAATGACCTTAACCTTGTCGCCATCCATGATGGCAACACAGGAGTTAGTTGTACCCAGGTCAATACCGATAATCTTACTCATTGATTCACTCCAATTCGTTGTTCAATCTGGTTTTGGGCTTGCGATCCGCTCTGTTCAACTTGTGCGCCGTTTAGTGCATATATTGGCGCCACATTCGGCTTTTCAAGCCTGCTCATCAATTTTTGGTGCATCCTGAGCCTTGGCGATCACCACCATGGCCGGGCGTACCAGACGCTCATTCAGGGTGTAGCCCTTCTGAACCACAGCCACTACGCTGTTCGGTTCCGCATCCGGTGACGACACCATGGACATTGCTTCGTGCAACTGCGGATCAAATGGCTCTCCAACCGGATTTAGCTGAGCGACATTGAATTTCCTGAGGCTATTCATGAACAGGTTGAGCGTCATCTCAGCGCCTTCACGGATCGTTGCCACCAGCTCGCTGCTTGCTTCTTTGCCTTCTGTATTTTCAACAGCTTTCTCGAGACTGTCCGCAACCGGAAGCAGCTCCTTAACGAACTTCTCGACCGCGAATTTATGCGCCTTCTCGACATCAATCTCCGCTCGGCGACGCACATTCTGCATTTCGGCGTGGGTACGGAGCATCTGTTCCTGATACTCCTTCGCTTGCCCGCGCAGTGCCTCAACCTCGTCTGGCGTTACTTCCGCCGTTTCTTCAGGTTGTTTGGGTTGCTCCGCAGGCTCTTCGTTGATGGCGTCTCTTAGTTCTTTCTCCGGATCTTCGTGGCGATTTTCATCCGCGCTCATGAATTACTCCTGCTTAAATCATGTTGAACCGGCGGCCGCCGGCCATCTTTAATAACTTTGTGTCGGATATGGGGCCGGTTAGTCCGGTTTCAACCTCATACAAGTCACAAATCGGCGATTTGCAAATATCAAAAACACTGTATATATTCACATGTACTGTATGTAAAAACAGTGCTGGTACCACACCGATTAGCGCGACGCACACCGAAGGAGAAAGACATGCTCACACAGCTGACGGTATCCAACTACGCCATAGCAGAGAGGGTCGAACTACAGTTCAGTGGTGGTATGACAGCGCTCACAGGTGAAACCGGTGCAGGTAAATCTATTGTGTTGGATGCGCTGGGGCTGGTGATGGGTGGTCGCACGGATGCGGGCGCGGTGAGGCATGGCGCCAAACGGGCAGACATCACAGCCATCTTTGATGTCACGAACATTCCCGAGGCCATCGGCTGGTTGAGTCAGAATGATCTCGATGACGATGCCCACTGCATTCTTCGTCGCGTCATCAGCAAGGACGGTCGCTCTCGCGCTTATATTAATGGACAGCCCTGCCCGCTTGGCCACCTGCGCGAACTGGGCAGCACATTGATGGACATACACAGCCAACATCAGCACCAATCACTGCTTCAGAAAGACACTCACCGCAAGCTGCTGGATGAGTTCGCCGGATCCGAGGCACTGGCGCCAACTGTCAAAGCCGCCTGGAAAGACTGGCACCAAACCCGTGGCCGCCTTAACGAGCGCCAGCACAATGCCGACGAAGCGGAAGCCAGACTGCAGTTGCTTCGCTACCAGGTTGAAGAACTTGATCGTCTTGCGCTGGAAGCAGACGAACAGACTCGCCTGGAAGAAGAACAGGCGCAGTTAAGCCATGCCGATGACGTACTGCAACGCAGTCAGCAAGCCGCCCTGCTTTGTACCGAAGATGAAACCAATGCCGCCGATATGGTCAGGCAGGCTCTGAACCAACTGGAGCAACTGCCAGTTGAGGTAGCTGCCTTGTCAGAAACCCTGCAGATGCTGAATGAAGCCTACATTCAGTTGACGGAAGCCGGTGATAATCTACGCCATTTCATCGAAGACTATGATGCCGACCCGCAACGCCTGACAGACGTGGAAGAGCGCCTGAGCGCGATCTATCAGATGGCTCGGAAGCACCGCATTCAGCCCGAAGAGCTGCCTGAACTTCATCAGCGCCTGTCAGAGGAACTCGCCTCGCTGGACCAGGGTGAAGGCAGCATCGAGAAACTGGAAGAAGAACTGGCAAGGCAACTCAGTGCCTACCATGAACTGGCCAATGAGCTTTCAGAGCTGCGACAACGCGCTGCCGGTGAGCTTGACCAAAAAATAGCCGGAGAGCTGATACAGCTAAGCATGCCCGCTGTTCAATTTATCACCCGTCTGAACACACAGACCAACGCCGAGCCGTCCCCCCAGGGTTACGAGGACATTGAATTTCTGGTCAGCACCAACCCGGGCCAACCAGCACGCCCACTCGCAAAGGTAGCCTCGGGCGGGGAACTCTCGCGCATCAGTTTGGCCATACAAGTGGTGGTTGCCCAGACATCCACGACTCCAACCCTGGTATTCGATGAAGTGGACGTCGGGATTGGCGGCGGCACCGCCGAAGTTGTAGGCAGGTTGCTGCGCGCCTTGGGCTCAGACGGCCAGGTTCTGTGTGTCACACACTTGCCACAGGTCGCCGCGCAATGCCATCAACATCTGTTTGTCAGCAAATTTACTGAAAAGGATGCCACCTTCTCCAAAATCGAAGCCCTGGATGACGACGGACGTGTAACGGAGGTTGCCCGGATGCTGGGCGGTGTGGACATGACGGAGCAAACCATTGCTCACGCCCAGGAAATGTTCAGCAAGGGCCAGGCGACCCACCACTGAGTAATTAGATTTTACTGTTCCCCTCTCGACCCTGAGAGATTTTCGGGTAGGTCTTCGGGCCTACCCTTTTTTATGCCTTTATTACGCTATTACAGCGACAACTCAGGACTTCCGGGGCTTAACGTAAAGAATCAGGCTATGGTCCACAATTTCAAAGCCGTGCTCTTCAGCAATTTTCTGCTGGCGCTCTTCAATCACCGGATCGCAGAACTCCACGACCTGTCCTGTCTGCGCGCACACCATGTGGTCGTGGTGGCCATCGCCCGCCATTTCAAACACGGCGTGGCCACCTTCGAAGTTGTGACGAAGTACCAGCCCTGCCGCCTCAAATTGCGTCAACACCCTATATACAGTCGCTAGGCCGACGTCGTCACCCTGTTCCAGAAGTCGTTTATAGACATCTTCGGCACTGAGGTGGTGATCTTCAGAGTTCTCCAGAATATTAAAAATTTTGACCCTGGGCAGCGTTACCTTCAGACCTACTTTGCGTAATTTGACGTTTTCAGATGACATATTGCTATTCGCTCTTTGGTGTACCCTTGGATTCCGGTATCATAGCGTTTACTAAAGCCGGTTAACCCGTGTCACACCTGCCCTTGGCAGGCGATTCAAAGATAGAGGATTTCCCCCACTGATGCAAAAGCTTGCAGCACTTCTGCTTACCGCCCTCGTTCTCGCCGGCTGCTCCTTCCCTGGCGTCTACAAAATCAATGTGCAACAGGGCAATATCCTGTCAGAGGAGGAACTTACCCAGCTCAAAAAAGGCATGACACGACAGCAGGTTCGATCAGTACTTGGATCCCCCATTATGCTGAATCCGGTAGACCCGAGCCGGGAATACTTTACCTACACCTTCCAACGGAGCGGTGGTGAAATCAAGGAACAGCGGGTGATCGTTTACTACGAGAACGACACCTTCACCAATTACGAAGCTCAGTTTCTGGAGGAGACGCCTGCCTACTAAGGTGTTTCAGGCTTTTTTCCTGGCCCGGTTTAAACGTGCCTGCTTGGGGTCAATTTTGAGCGGCCGGTATAGCTCTACCCGGTCGCCTTCCCTAAGTTGATGGGTTGTGGGCGCTTTTATCGCTTTGCCGAAGATGCCCATATCCACTGCCTCAAGATCAATCTCAGGAAAGACTGAGACAATACCGGAGTGCATCGCAGCCTCGAACGCAGTGGTACCCTCAGGCACCTCCACCCTCAGAATCTGTTGTTTTTCCGGTTTTGCGTAAGCCACTTCAACAATCATAGCTACTCACCTGACCGGCCACATTAGTTATACAGTTCGTCTGCACGGCGACAAAAGGAATCTACCATGGTATTTGCAGCCTGGCTGAATACCGGTCCGAATGTCATCCGGGAAAGTGCGCCGGAAAACTCAAACTCGAGCCGCAATATTACCTTGCACGCATCATCCGCCAATGCT
>JBDNIR010000173.1:0-9287 GCA_041688195.1 Marinobacter sp. | reverse complement strand
TGTCCGAAACACGTGGTTTTCGCAGACCAGCTTCCCCGAACCCCCTCAGGAAAACTGATGAAGTACAAGCTGAGAGATCAGCATTCCAACCTGGGAAATGATTCGCGGGATGCGAGCCAGAACTGAATTCCTGGGCGGTTCAACCGATTGCGTGGGGGTACAGGAGGAAAGTGCAATACTTCGAACGCAAAACTGAATCGAGGGAGTGGCAAACAAAAGTGGCGGTGGGTCAGGCCGCCAAAAGTAGACATAAAGCCATGATTAACAAGGGTATTGCACATAAAACCTCTTGTCCCTTCTGAGCTTTACCTACCCACCTTATAATATATTGTCGCATGGGATAGCCTTCAATAATATCGTTTTTGAGTAACTATTCAGCTCAAAAACCTGTGAACCTTCTTGAGAAAGAGCGTGACCTGTCGCCTTCACCAACCATCAGGGGGAGAACGACCTGCGCATGACGAAAGTGCAGCAGAAAATATCCGGTTGTTTTCGATATGAGCTGAATAGTTACGAATCCATAAGGTTGGCTCGGCAAATGAGAAAAAGGTTTAGTGATTATGCTCAGAATTACGGATCAGATCACGATTCCCGAGGCTGAAATTGAATTTCAGGCCATCCGGGCCCAGGGCGCCGGAGGTCAGAACGTTAACAAAGTCTCATCGGCCTTGCATATCCGGTTTGATATTGCGGCCTCGTCACTGCCGGAGTTTCTCAAACAGCGGCTGTTGGAACGCAATGACAGCAGAATCTCCGGTGACGGGGTGCTCATTATCAAGGCCCAGCAGTTTCGCAGCCAGGGAAAAAACCGGGCGGAAGGACTGGAACGGTTAAAGGCATTTATCGAGGATGCACTGGTTGTCCAGAAGGTGCGCAGGGCAACGCGCCCGACTTTCGGCGCGCGTAAAAGGCGTATCGAAAACAAAAAGCAGTGGGGCCAGAAAAAGGCCCTGCGTGGCAAGGTGGATACCTAGGAGTCTGTCGGACTTAAGGCTGATCTACTGCGCCGACTATTTTTTAGCCAACAGGTATTATTGCATCAGGCTTTCAGTAAAAAGGCTATTGCAATGAGTCGACCTGTAAAACCTTTGGTCTACAAGGAGTCTCTGGCAGTGCTTTCGGAGGTCATAGGGGGTATTCAGAAACATTACCCCAGAATGTTGCCGATGGTATTGGGGCAATACGCAGGGGCCTTGGGGGTTAATGGGAAGAATGAAGAAGCAATCACTCAGCATCGGTGCATCCTAAAGCTGGTTCCGGATCATGTGTCGGCCGTTTTGAACCTGGCGGGCGGGCTTTCCCGGCGTGCTGAGCTAAGCTACTCTGTTGGCTTATCTCGCACTCCCTCAGCAACCGGAAACCCTGTTATGCCCATCAGTGTTCACTACTGTTTGACGGTTCTTATCTGGGGCCTGACCTGGACGGCGATTCGTCTGCAGGTAGAGGCGGCCCCGGTGGACCTGTCGGTGTTTTACCGGTTTGTTATTGCAGCTCTGGTCGCCCTTGTCGGGCTGGCGCTGTTTCGTCGGCTGCCGAGGATGTCGCTCAGTCAGCACCGTTGGCTGGTGTTGCAGGGATTGACGTTGTACAGCATCAATTTCCTGTTGATTTACCGCGCGGCAGAGTCGATGACCACCGGCTTGCTGGCGGTGGTGTTTTCCCTGGCTGCGCTGTTCAACGCCTTCAATGGCTGGTGGATTATGGGTTTGCGACCGAGCCCGCGGGTGTATCCGGCGGTGGCGCTGGGGGTAACGGGGGTCGCGCTGTTGTTCTGGCATGACCTAACGCTTGGCAACGCGACGGTTGCGGCCATTCTGTTTGCGGCTGCCGGCACCTTCTGGTTTTCCCTTGGCAATCTGGTCAGTCTCAAGGTGCGGGCCGCAGACATACCGCTGTTGGCGGGCAACGCCTGGGCAATGGTTTATGGGGCAGTTGCGCTTGGCATCTGGTGCCTTGTTCAGGGGGTGTCCTGGCTGGAAGGTTTTGAATGGACTATAACAGCGATTATTGGGGCGGCCCTGGCGTTGGTCGGCAACTATGTGCTGTTTCGGAGAACGCCGGTACCCGTTCCCGACAAGGCGTTGTATGGTAAGGAATGAAGGTACACCAGATGGAGTTGCAGTGATCGCCTCCCGAAAACGACTGCTCATGATTCTTGCTGCTGGCTGGATTTCAAGCGTAATGATCCACAGGTGCAGGCGTTGTTGCTCAAACGTCCCGCTGCCCCCGGGTGCCAATGGAGCCCGGGGCTAAACTGTCAAAATGGTTGCACCGGTAGTTTGACGGGCTTCCAGTGCCCGATGAGCTTCGGCTACCTGCGCCAGTGGGAAACGCTGATCAATGCGGATTTTGATCGCGCCGGAAGTAACCTTCTTGAACAGTTCCCGCGCCATTTGCTGGCAGGTATCGTGGTCTCCAATGTGGGTGAACAGGGTGGGCCGGGTAAGTTTCAGCGAACCTTTCGCTGCCAACTGGCCGATATCCACTGGGGGCACCTTCCCGGAAGCGTTGCCGAACGTAATCATCATGCCCAGCGGCTTCAGACTGTTCAGGGAGCCTTCAAAGGTATCTTTTCCGACTGAATCCATCACTACGTCGACGCCTTTGTTATTGGTCAGAGCGCGGACTTTCTCAGCGAAGTTCTCGGTACGGTAATTGATCATATGGCTGGCACCGTGGGCCAGCGCCAGCTCACACTTCTCATCCGTGCCAGCAGTGCCGATGAGGGTGATGCCTTCGGATTTTGCCCATTGGCAGGCGATCAACCCCACACCGCCAGCCGCCGCATGGAACAGCACAGTATCGCCTTTGCTGAGAGGCGTGGTGCGCTGGAACAGGTACTGTGCGGTCAGACCCTTGAGCATCATGGCGGCGCCTTCATCAAAGGAGATTGCTTCCGGCAACGGGCATACCTGAGCAGCGGGCATGACACGGGCTTCGGTGTAAGCGCCTGGAGGGCCGGAGGCATAAGCAACTCGATCGCCAGGTTTGACATGGGTGACGCCCTCGCCGACGGCTTCAACCACACCGGATGCTTCCAGTCCGAGTGCGGTTGGCAGCGTCAGCGGATACAAGCCGGTGCGCTGGTAAACATCAATAAAGTTGAGGCCGCAGGCTTGGTGGCGGATTCGCAGCTCGCCGGGGCCAGGCTCTCCGACCTGAATATTTTTCAGTTTGAGTTCTTCAGGGCCGCCAAAGGCTTCAATCATGACGGTGTTTGCGTGGGTTGTAGTCATCGGGTGAGGTCCTTTTATTGTTGTACCAATATAGCGATTTACGTGCTCCCCGGCTAGACGGCCTTGAACAAAAGAGTGCGGAACGGACGTTTCGAGCCGGGATCAGATGACGTCTGCCGTCTGCCCCCGTAAACTGCACCATTCGTTTTTAACGTCTTTAAAGTCGCCGACTCCGGACCCGTCTATGTTTGCCGTTTTCTTCAGCACCTTCGTTACCAGTGCACTGAAATTTCTGTTCCTGCTGGCGCCGTTTTTTGCGGTGACCATGTTTCTGGCCCTGACCCGGGGCCAGAGTGCGGCCCAGAAAAGTGCCATCATTCGCCGGGCCTGTATTTCCGCCTTGATCCTCGGGCTGGCGCTATTCTTCGCCGGACCGTTGTTGTTCAACGCCATTGGCATCACTCTTAACTCGTTCCGGATTGGTGCCGGTTCACTGCTGTTCCTGACGGCGATCAGTCTGGTCAGTGACGGCACCCGTAACCACGCGACGGGCCTGCCGGAAGAGGATCGCGACGATGTCGCGGTGGTGCCGCTGGCTATCCCGATCATTATCGGGCCGGCGACTATCGGTGCGATTCTGGTCTATGGCGCCGAGCTCAACACCGTGCCTGAGGTGGCGGGCGGCCTGCTGGGGTTGGTGGCGAGCCTGGCGGGGCTAGCGGGGTTACTGTACCTCTCGGGCTACCTGGAAAAAGCGATGGGGAAAACCGGCCTGCATATCATGTCGAAAATAAGTGGCCTGATCCTCTCGGCGATGGCAGCGGAGATCGTTTTGACGGGCGTGGCGGGGTTTATCCAGAGCACAGCGCTATCGTAAGGCCCTGGGCGATACCCCCGTCACCTCCAGATAGCTGCGTTTGTCAGGTGCCCAGCGCCAGCCAGACCCCTACCCCCATCATCAGGGTGCCCGCGAGCCGGTTGATCAGCCGTACATTGCGGCCGTTGGACAGCAGTTTACTCAGGGTTTTACCGCCAGTTGCATAGAGAATCAGTGACATCAGTTCGATCATCAGAATCGCCGCGACCAGGATTGACAGTTGGGGTGCCAGGGGGCGGCTACTGTCCAGAAACGGTGGCAGCAACACCATAAAAAACGCCCAGCCTTTGGGGTTGGCAACGGCGGTTAAAAAGCCCTGAACCGCCAGTTGCAGTGGGCTTGCCAGAGCATTGGCAGATTCGCCGGTCTCAGGTATGGCAAGCTTGCCCCGGGAGCGCCACAGTTCTACTCCCAGCCACATCAGGTAAAGCCCTCCGGCCCACTTGAACACGGTGAACACAACCGGTGCACTGAGCATGATGGCCGCTACGCCGACCACTGCCATAACCGCGACCAGGCCTACACCCACCAGCTCGCCGGCCATCATCCAGAAAGTGCGGCGCACACCAATGGTCATGCCCAGACTCATGGACAACGTCATGCACATGCCGGGTGTCAGGGACACCAGCACAAAGGTGGGGATAAACGCAGCCAGCAAGGCGGTGTTGATCATCGCTTCCCTATAGGTGTTTTAGTTTTATCAATTTGTCGAATGGGCTGCCGCCCGTGTAAGTCCGGCTGAACCGCCTCTTATGGTCGCGGCCCTGAGTTTCCGGTGTTGCAGTCCAATCAATACCAGCGGGACTACAATCATTACGCTGCCAACCAGAAACCACAAGTCCGGCACCTCGTTAAACCAGATCCAGCCAATGGCGACGGCCCAGATCAGCCCGGTGTACTCTGCGCTGGTCACCTGGTTGGCATCCACCTGCTTATAGGCCAGTAACACCGTGACGTTGTAGCCCAGAATAAACACCGTGGAGCCGAGCGAATTTACCAGTATAGCCGGATCCCAGGGGGCGTCTTCAATGATCATCAGTATAAAACTGGCCGGCAGGATCAACACGTAGCTGAGCACCAGCTTGTGCACCGTGGATTGTTGTCGGGGCAACTGGCGTACCATAACAGCCGCGACGGCCAGTGCCAGCGCGGCCCCCAGGGCCGCCACTGCACCCCAGCCGATAGCCAACGGGCGCAGGATAACAATGATACCGGCGAAGCCGCTCACCACCGCGAGCAGGCTTAAGCTGCTCAGGCGCTCGCCGAAAAATACCACCGCAAACAGCATGACGAGAATGGGAGCAGCATAAAAAATGGCATTGGCAGTCGCCAGCGGCAGTGACCCGAGCGCGATGACCATGCACACCATGCCGGCAAGATGCACATGGGCGCGAAGCAGGTGGATGCCCAGGCCCTGGAACAGACGCCGGGGATCAATGAAGGGATACAGCGGTAGCAGCATCGCCAGAGTCAGCAGGCAACGGAGGAAGGTGAACTGGAACACCGGCGCGTCGCTGCCCAGGGTCTTGATGAATACATCCGATATCAGCGCCATGGCATTGCCGATGATCAGCAGCAGAATGGCGCTGTTTACGGTTTTACCTGACATGTTCGGGCCTCCTGTGCTGACTGAATTGAGGGGCCAGTCTAAGAGGTCTAAACTATCCGATAAAATGATCTTTAATCATCTGGTATGAGAAATTCAGATAATGAAACTGCCACCGCTCAATTCGCTGCCGGTATTCGAAGCCGTCGCCCGCCTCAACAGTTTTTCCCGAGCGGCGGAGGAACTCAATGTGAGCCAGAGTGCGGTCAGTCATCAGATCAAGAGCCTTGAGTCACACCTGGGCGAGAAGCTGTTTCTGCGAACTGGCCGTTATCTGGCGCTCACCGAAGAGGGCAGGGTATATCTTGAAGGAGTAGGATCGGCTCTGTTGCAGATCGAACGGGTAACGCAACAGTTATTGGGGCACGAGGAAGCCCGCCTGCGGCTCTCGGTATTCAGCTCGTTCGCGGTGCGGTGGCTGGTGCCCCGGTTGCCGGATTTGCAACGGGCACATTCCCAGCTTGAGCTGGTGTTGGAGATGACGAGTGAGTCGCCGGTGCTGTCGGACCGGGTCGCGGACTGTTTTATAACCATCACCAACCGGCCACCGGCATTCAGCTACGATTTACTGTATCGCGAGCAGTTGTTTCCGGTGTGTAGCCGGCAATACTGGCAAACCATCTGCCGGGAACAGGGCTTTGATGGCCTGACGGCGGAAACCTCACCGCAACTGACCGCAGAGCAGATCGCCGCTTACCCGCTGCTCTCTACCCACAGTATTTTCGGGCGGCACACAGGTGACTGGCAAGAGTGGTTTCGGGTAGTGGGCCAGCCCGTACCGGAGCACGCAAGAGTCCATCACTTCAGCCACATGTTGCTGGCGCTGGAAGCTGCGCGTTTTCACCAGGGCATCACCCTGACCAACGATTACATGCTCAGCAATCGCAACGATTCGGATGATTTCATGCGGATTCCCAGCCACGCTCTGGTCACTGGCGACCAGTTCTATTTCGCTTACAAAACCAGCCGCCGGAGGGAAACTGGCATTCGCCTGCTGAGGCGCTGGCTGATTGACCAGGCCATCAAAACCGGCTTGCGGCAGGAGCATGAGCCGGCACACTGACGCTATGGTCGGGCGACGATCCGGCGCTTGCCGGTGGCACAGTCTGCCAGTTCCTTGATGCCTTCGGCGTCAAACGCATCCACCCGGATAACATCATAAAGCGCGGTGAGTGCTTCCAGCAGAGGTGCCCGTTCCTCCTGGGTAATGATTTCCTGTGCCAGGGCCCAGTCCACCAGCTCTTCGCGCTGGTGACCCATCAGCAGCGCGATGCCATCCAGGTCATCCGGATCCTTGTTGCGAATCGCCGTGTGGAGCCGTTCCCGGATTTCGCGGGTGTCGTTGGCCAGGCGATAGGCATTGAGAACCCGGCCAAGGGCGTCGTCTGGGTCTTCGGTATGGTAAACCCCCTGTACAATCCGGTCCCGGACGGGCGTGTCTGCCACAATGGTGTTGGCCACGGCAGCGCCCAGCACATCATCCGGTTTACGCAATCCGGTGGCCCCGAGCGGGAACACAAGAAGGCGCAGAGGCCAGCGCAGGGCCTTGGCCGGGAAGTTGTCGATAACGCAGCGCATCTGCTCCTGAAGATCGTGCAGAGACATTTGCAAACACCATTCCACCAGAGGACGCTGAGCTTCCGGGTAGCCGTCCTCATGCCATTGTTTAATCACGGCGGATGCGTAGTACAAGTGCACGAGACAGTCCGCCATGCGGCCAGACAACCGCTGTCTGGCCTTGAGCCCGCCACCCACGGTCAGCAGCGTCACGTCCGTCATCATCGCGAACCCGGCAGAGAAGCGGGAGAGCTGGCGGTAATACTTGCCGATGTTGCCTTTATCGGGTGTGGGTTGAAGCAGTCCGCCGGTCAGGCCCAAAAGCAGGGCCCGCATGGTATTGCCGGTGGTGTGGGCAATGTGGCGGTAAAAGACTTGATCGAATTTCTGCACCGCAGCTTTCTGGTCCTCCATGCCTGCGGCTTCAATTTCTTCCACGATAAAGGGGTGACAACGAATAGCACCCTGGCCAAAGATCATCAGGCTGCGGGTAAGAATGTTCGCGCCCTCAACCGTAATGCCGATGGGAATCGCCTGATAGGCACGGGCCATGAAATTGCGCGGCCCGGTAATCACGCCCCGACCTGCCACAACATCCATGGCGTGGTTGACGACTTCCCGCATCAGGTCGGTGTTACGGTATTTCAGCACGGCTGATGGCACGGACGGCCTGACCCCCCGGTCCAGCATGCCGGAGGTGAACAGCCGCGCAGCATTCATCATGTAGGTATAGCCAGCAATGGGTTCCAGAGCTTCCTGCACACCCTCAAATTGACTGATGGAGCGGCCAAACTGCTCCCTTACACTGGCATAGGAGCCTGTCACCAGACTCGCCAGCTTGCCGGCTCCGGTGCCGAGGGCGGGCAGGGATATGGAGCGGCCGATGGACAGGCACTCCAGCAACATCTTCCAGCCCTTGCCGAGACCTTCCTGCCCGCCAATGACCTGGTTCATGGGGATGAACACATCCTCACCCCAGGTCGGACCGTTCATGAAGACGGTATTCATCGGCAAGTGGCGCGCACCGCTATGCACACCTTTGGTATCGCTGGGCACCAGCACACAGGTAACGCCGACGTCTTCCTCCCCGATCAGGTTCTCCGGGTCATAAACCTTGATAGCCAGGCCAATCAGGGAAGCCACCGGGGCCAGCGTAATGTAGCGCTTGTTCCAGGTTACCTTCAGGCCCAGCACCTCCTCGCCATTCCATTCGCCTTTGCAGACGATGCCTTTATCGGGGATGGCACCGGCGTCGGAGCCGGCAATCGGGGAGGTTAGCGCAAAACAGGGGATCTCTTCACCCCGGCTGAGTCGTGGCAGGTAATAGTCCTTTTGGGCATCGGTACCGTAATGCATCAGCAATTCGCCCGGGCCGAGCGAGTTGGGAACCATTACGGTGACAGCGGTGGAGACACTGCGGGTGGAAATCTTCATCACGATTTCGGAGTGAGCGGTCGCTGAAAAGCCCTTGCCGCCGTTTTCTTTCGGGATAACCAACCCGAAAAATCCCTGCTCGCGAATGAAAGTCCAGACTTCGGTCGGCAAATCAAACAGCTCGTTGGTGATGTGCCAGTCGTCCAGCATGCCGCACAGGGTTTCGACCGGGCCATCGATGAACGCCTGTTCTTCTGGTGTCAGATGCGCGTGTTTGGTGTCCAGCAACCGGTCCCAGTTGGGTCGGCCTGAAAACAGCTCACCGTCCCAGTCCACGCTGCCGGATTGAAGCGCTTCGGTCTCCGTGTCAGAAAGCTTGGGTAACTTGCCTCGCACCCAGCCCAGTAGCGGTCGACTCATCAGGTTCTGTCTTAACGGGTTTGGAATGATCAGCAGCAAGACTGCAATCAGGCCAAGACCACCGACCAGAATACTCGCAATGTGCCAGCCGTCTACGAAGGCACCCGCCACGGTGGCGAGGGTAAGAACGGCTGCTGCAATCAGGCCGCCGACACCGAGATAGAGAAGAATGAGAGCACTGATCAGCAGCAATAGAACACTCATTGAACGACCTCCGTTTCCGTTGAGTCTGAAATTACCATCAATCAAACCAGAAACAGATGCAAGTTCGATGACG
>JBDNIR010000172.1:0-3990 GCA_041688195.1 Marinobacter sp. | reverse complement strand
CGCATTCATGAAGGCCAGGCAGACATTGTGATCGGCACCCACAAGCTGATCCAGGGCGACGTGTCCTTCAAGAACCTGGGGCTTGTCATCATTGACGAGGAGCACCGGTTCGGGGTTCAGCAAAAAGAGAAATTCAAAGCATTACGGGCCGAAGTGGATCTGCTGACCCTGACGGCAACACCGATTCCGAGAACCCTGAACATGGCAATGGGACACCTGAGGGACTTGTCTATCATCGCCACACCCCCTGCCCGGCGGTTGTCTGTCAAGACGTTTGTGCGCCAGCGGGAAGAACCCATGGTAAAAGAGGCGATTCTCCGGGAGATCCTTCGGGGTGGTCAGGTGTATTTCCTCCATAATGAAGTGAACACCATCCAGAAAACCGCCGAAGATCTTCGCCGACTCATCCCCGAGGCCCGAATCGGAGTGGCCCACGGCCAGATGCGGGAGCGGGACCTGGAACAGATCATGTCGGACTTTTACCACAAACGCTTTAACGTTCTGGTCTGTACCACCATCATCGAAACCGGCATCGACATTCCCAGCGCCAATACCATCATCATTGAGCGTGCAGATAAATTCGGACTGGCCCAGCTACATCAGCTCCGTGGCCGGGTCGGGCGATCACATCACCAGGCCTACGCCTACCTGCTGACGCCGCCGCCAAAAACCATTACCTCCGATGCCAAAAAGCGTCTGGAGGCAATCTCTGAAGCCCAGAATCTGGGCGCCGGCTTTATGCTGGCCACCCATGACCTCGAAATACGGGGCGCAGGGGAGCTTTTGGGAGAAGAGCAAAGCGGCCAGATCGAAAGCATTGGCTTTACACTTTACATGCAATTACTTGACGAGGCGGTCACCGCCATCCGTGAAGGCAGGATACCCAACGCCGAACTGCCGCTCAGTCACGGCACCGAAATCAACCTGCGTATTCCTGCCCTCATCCCTGACGATTACCTGCCCGATGTCCATAATCGCCTGATGCTTTACAAGCGTATTGCGAGTGTCGACACCAAAGACGCATTAAAAGAACTTCAGGTAGAGATGATTGATCGCTTCGGGCTGCTGCCGGTTCCGGCCAAGAATATGATGCGCCAGGCCGAACTGCGATTGCTGGCAGAGAGCCTCGGCATCACTAAAATAGACGCTGGCAAGGAATGGGCACGGCTGGAATTCGGCAGTGCTACACCGGTAGACCCACTGATACTGGTTAAAAAAGTGCAACAATCTCCGGAGCAATATCGACTTGAGGGTGCAAACAGCTTCAGGTTCCGGCTGAAGGATACGTCTACCGATGGTAAACTCGACGGCGTTGCAAACATGCTGGGGCAATTGGCACCGAACTGAAACGCCAGCCCGCGTATTTCGAAAATACCGCCATACAGTTGCTGGTTTCCAGCATACGGGGCGACTTATATTTGGAGAACACCTTTGCGATTCTTCGGCTTTCTGCACCCCAGTCAGATCCTCGGCGCCTTTATTACCGTTGCATTGATCTCGTCTCCGGCCCTGGCACAAGACAGCAACGCCTATCGGGCGGAGATTGTGCTACTCGAACGCAAGATTGACAGTGGATCGATCGCAGAGCAGATGGCCAGCCGCCATCCACAGGTAGCAGATGCGGACAAGCAACTCTGGGTCATTGGTCAGGACGGCCAACGCCGGAGTGATCTGGAGCTGGTGCCAAGAAGCGAGCTGTCCCTGAACAACGCGGTTCAGCGCCTCGAGCAAAGCGGTCGTTACCGTGTACTGGCAAGCGCTGGCTGGTATCAATCATTCCCGCCCGACTACAAGGGCGAACCCCTGCGTATCGAAGTCGGAGACTGGCTCGAAGAGGCTGGCCATCGGGAAATTGAAGGCACTATCCGTATTGAACGCCTACGGTTCCTTCACGTTTCTGCCAAGCTGAACCACTGGCAGCCTGCCACCGGGGGCGACATGCAAGAAGACGCCTTGGCAACCAATGCAGTGCCTCAGCAGACCCGCAAAGAGCTGGTAACCTGGATTCGCGAAACACGACGGATGCGCAGTGAGGAAATCCACTTTATGGACTCCCCGACCCTTGGCGTACTGATCTTCTTTAAAAAGCTCGAAAATGCCGAGGGCTCTAACGCCCCAGTGAACTGACTGCCTGCTCGAGAACCGCTTTGACACCGGCCATGCCCTGATCGATGGCCGCTTCAATCTCTTCCATGGTAATGATGTGAGCGGATTTGCCAGCGGCCCAGTTCACCACAAGGCCAAGGCAGCCGTAACTCATGTTTAGCTCAGCCGCCAACGCTGCCTCCGGCATACCGGTCATTCCGACAATATCGCAACCATCCCGCTCGAGCCTTAGTACTTCTGCGGCAGTTTCCAGCCTCGGCCCCTGCGTTGCGGCATAGACACCAACATCGGAATGGGCCAGGCCCAGTGCTTTGGCCGCCTGAATCAGTGCGCGACGAACAACATCGGTGTAGGGAAACGTGAAGTCGATATGGGTAACGCCGTCAGCACCCTCTTCGAAAAAAGTGTGTGCCCGCCCCCAAGTGTAGTCAATAAGCTGGTCAGGGATGACAATATGAGCCGGCACCATATCAGGATGAATGCCTCCCACTGCATTGACCCCGATCACAGTGTTAACGCCAGCTTGCTGAAGCGCCCACATATTTGCCCGATAATTGACCTGGTGGGGTGGAATGCTGTGGGGGTGGCCGTGCCTGGCCAGGAACACCACCGGCTGACCGTGCAGGCTTCCGAACACCAGAGGCGCCGAGGGCTTACCCCAAGGCGTCTCAACAACCTTCTCGCCGCTGATCTCCAGCCCCGACAGAGTTGTCAGCCCTGTGCCGCCGATAATACCGACACTGCTACCCTTCGATGAAATTTCAATAGCCATTAATCTGCCTCTCCGGCACCGTGATCAGTATGAACGGAAGCTGACGAATCCGTTACAGATGAGGTTTCTTCCCGGACCGCTGACTCATCGTCATCATGGCTTTCGGACTGATCACCATCCTTACGGGCCTGGTCTGCATCCTTCGCTGCTACCCGAACACCGTCGGGCAAATGCAGTGTACGAGTCGGGAAAGCTACTTCTGCATCAAAGCCTTCTATGATGTCACTGATCTTGAGCAATACATCCTGTTTAACTTTATGAAACTCGACCCAATTGGTGGTTTTGGTAAAGGTATACACCATGATATCCAGCGACGACGCATTGAAACTCAGGAAGTTGACGATCAGCGTCTGGTTGGTATCAATATCTTCATGGGAAGCCAGCATTTCACGGATATCGTCCACAATCGTTGCCATCTGACTGACATCCGCATAGCGGATGCCGATGGTCTCGGATATCCGGCGATTGCTCATCCGCGACGGATTTTCGACAGCAACAGTGGTGAAGATTGCGTTCGGTATGTATAGCGGCCGTTTGTCAAAGGTTCTCACGGTCGTAATCCGCCAGCCAATGTGCTCAACGGTACCCTCGATGTTCCGGTCCGGTGAGCGAACCCAGTCACCTACTTTAAAAGGCCGGTCCATGTGAATCACAAAGCCGCCGAAAAAGTTGGCCAGCAGGTCCTTGGCGGCGAAACCAATGGCAATACCACCGACGCCACCAAAGGCGAGCACACCGGAAATGCTGTAACCAAGGGATTGCATCGCAATCAGCACGGCGGTAATCAGAACCACCGCCCGGATGAGCTTGCTGATCGCGTTAACCGTGGTGTAATCCATCGGCTTTTTCATCTTGATCGGTGACGCCAGGATTTTTTCGACTTCCTTGATCATCCCAAGCAAGGTCCAGACCATCAGCCAGATGAATCCGAACTCAAGGACGTTGTCGTTATAAGAGAACACTTCCGCTTCGGAATAGCGGTAAGCGATTTCTGCCGCCCAGAACACGCCTTGTAACCAGACAAACCCGATTGCAGGTTTGCGTACCGCATGCAAAAAGGCATCGTCCCAGAGGTTGGTGGTGCCCCGGCATTTCTGCTCAAGCCGAAAAAT
>JBDNIR010000171.1:0-8539 GCA_041688195.1 Marinobacter sp. | reverse complement strand
GATTTGAATTTTCCAACTGGACCGAAGCTGATCTGAAGGGTAAGGCTCGTCAAGCCTTTAGTAACGGTTGGTACAGCATAGAATCTGGTGGCCGCGCCAGTTTTGTTGGCGTCTGCAGCATCACTGAAGCCGAATTAGAGCAGCTGCGCCAAACCCTGGCGAAAACCTTTGTCGAGATTTACGGCGCGCCGGATATTGACGTCGCCTACCCCTTCGCCTGCGAAGAAATCGACCAAATGTACAGCATGTGTGAGGACTTTGAGGACAACACCCTGCTGATGGTCAGCCGCACGCTGACAGAGTTAGGTGTTGAGGAAACCTACCACACCCGAGCACCGCAAGATGCCTCGTTAGAGGCCTTTGCCGTCCACGGCAGCTACGAGTGATTACAACCCGAAGCTGGCGTAGGGAATAAACCGCACGGGAGTCCCCGGCTCTATCTGCTGAGCGCTGTCGTCCAAATCCACCAAACCGTCGGACCAGGCCAAACCGGTAACCCGGCCCGAGCCTTCAGAGCCGAATACTTCAACCTGCCCATTACGGACCCGAGCGCGCAACATCTCGCTGCGCCCCGGCTTCTTGTTCTTGTAAAAGTTGGCGGGCATGACATAGCCTTGGGGTTCGAACCACTCACCCCCTGCCAGTAGTGCCATCGCTGGGGCGCCAAAGCGCAGCGTGCAGACCCAGGCTGCAACCGGATTTCCCGGCAAACCCACCACGGGCGTGCCCTGGAACATGGCCAGCGCCAAGGGTCGGCCCGGCTTGATCGCGATGCGCCAGTTGCTGATTTCACCATGGGCTTTTAGCGTTTTCGACACATGATCCTCGTCCCCCGCCGAAATACCTCCACTGGTCAGGATCAAGTCGCACTGCTCAGCGCCACGCTCCAACGCCGTTTTGACGTCCTCGGCTCGGTCCAGCACATGGCCCAGGTCCACCACCTGATAGCCAAGCTGCGCCACCAGAGCACTCAGCATCGGGCGGTTCGCATCATAAATTTGCCAGTCGGTGACCGCTGAACCGACTGGCTTCACTTCATCACCAGTGGACAGGACTCCGACGCGAAGCCGCTGATAGACATCGACCGACTCGACACCCACACTGGCGAGGACTGAAATCTGAGTAGGAGTCAGGCGGGTAGCCGCGGTGAGGATCCGATCCTGTGCCTTGATGTCCTCACCGGCTTCACGTGCGTTGGTTCCCGCTTTTAACGTGCCGTTCAAATGTAGCTGTTGATCTATGACCTCGCAGTCCTCGTCCAGCACCACCGTATCAGTGCCTGCCGGGATCACCGCGCCGGTTAAAATCCGGATAGCGTGGCCCTCGGGCACATGACCGGTGTACGGCATCCCGGCGGCACTCCGACCATCAACCAGAGGCATGGCGCAGGGCACTTGGGTTAAAGGTCCTGCAAAAGCATAGCCATCGACCGCAGAATTGCTGCAGGGGGGGTGAGCGCGAGGCGCATAAACATCGCTCGCCAATATCCGGCCATTCACCTGTGACAGCGGTACCGCGCGATCCACGCCCACCACTGGATGCAAGCGTGAACGTAACCGCTCCAGGGCCTCGTCTACCGGCGTCCAATTCACCCCGGGGGGCAGGGCAAAACAGTCGTTACGAAGCGCGTTCATGGCTCTCCTATGCTCAGAATAAAGTCAGCTATTCCGGGTACATCGTTCAAATCAAAACCGGGGCCCACAAAATCCGAAGCATAGTCCGTCACCACAGCAATAATGCTGGCGTCGTTCGGGTACAGGGGCGCACGCGTGCAGACCTGCCTATGCACTTCAATCTTGGGGTGTGAATGTGATTTAAACCCCTCAACCAGGACCCAATCGCAGGGGCCTAATCGGGCCAGCAACTCATTTAGTGTCGGCTCGTCGGCGCCGCGCAGCTCGTGCATGATGGCGAAGCGCTGTCCACCAGCCAGAATGACCTCCCGGGCGCCGGCATCACGATGACGGTAGCTATCGGTACCGGGCTGGTCCACATCCACCCCATGATGAGCATGTTTGATCGAGTTAACCGTTAAACCTCTGCTGGATAACTCACGGATCAGTGAGCTGACCAAAGTGGTTTTTCCGCAGTTTTTCCAGCCCACGATGCCGATGACGTTCACTTTAAGTGCTGCTCCGCCCAGGCCAGATCTTCCGGTGTGTTAATATTGAAAAAGTCGTCCGGACCAAACAGTACCAGCGACTCGCCCTGGGCCTGAGTCCATTGGCGAATCTTGCGCACACCGTCATTCAGGGCGGCTCTCAAATCATGCCGCAACGCGACCTGCCAACGGCCAAAGGTCGGCTGGGGCAGTCGGCCACGTTGTGGATCAGGCGTGGCCGCCAACACCACCGGGGTATCGCATTCGGCCAATCTTTCAGCCAGATTCAGAGGGAACGACGGGGTATCCGCAGCGACACTGATCAGCCACTCATGTCCCTGCTGGGCAGCCCAATCCATGCCCGCCAGCACGCCAGCCAGTGGGCCCGGAAAATCGGCTACAGAGTCGGCCACCACGGGCAAACCCAAATCATGAAAACGACTCAGGTCCCCGTTGGCGTTTAACACGACTGAATGGACCTGCGGCGTGATTCGATCGATGACACGCTGGATCAATGACTGATCGCCCAACATCAATCGTCCTTTGTCACCACCGCCCATACGGCGAGCCTGACCACCAGCCAGAATCACTGCGCAATCAGTCATGCTCTGCCCCTTTGCGACGCATTTTCTTGTTGTCATCCGGAACCTGCGACAAGTCTTGATCGAACACCAAGCGGTGCTGGCCACTGAGGCAGGTAAATTTCTTGCCTCGCATCCGTCCAATCAGCGTCAACCCAACCTGCTGTGCAATATCGACGCCCCAAGCCGTAAAGCCTGACCGGCTGATCAGGGTCGGGATGCCCATCAAGGCTGTCTTGATAACCATTTCGGAGGTCAAACGGCCAGTGGTATAGAGGATTTTATCTGCCGCCGAGATGTCATTTAAGTGCATCCAACCTGCGATCTTGTCGACCGCGTTATGGCGCCCGACATCCTCCATATAGGCCAAGACCTGAAGCCCCTGACACAGGGCGGTACCATGAATGGCACCGGTTTCCATATACAAGCTGGGAGTGTGGTTAATCTTATACGAGAGGTCGTAAAAGGTACTGGTGTGCACCGGTGTATCCGGCAATGACAGCCCGTCGAGCCCTGCCATCATGTCACCGAACACAGTCCCCACAGCGCAGCCTGAGGTGCGGGTTTTCTTTTCCAACTGCTCCTCTACATCAGTGACACCCGCGGTGCGGACCACAACGACTTCCAGCTCTGCGTCGAAATCAATCTTGGTGATCTGGTCGTTATCACTCAGCATACCTTGATTCAAGAGAAAACCGAGCGCCAGATACTCCGGGTAATCGCCGATGGTCATTGCCGTGACGATCTCCTGGCTGTTCAGATAGATGGTCAGAGGACGCTCTTCGATCACACGGATCGACTTCGATTGACCGGTTTCATCAATGCCCTCAACAGTGCGGGATAGCCGAGGGTCCGTAGGGTTGGGTAGAAGGGTTGCAATCATCATTTAGACTCAATCGTACCTGTTTAGCCTAGTTGGCGTTTGGGAAAAATAGCGGCTTGCCTTCAACCTGATAGGCGCCAATAGCGGCTTGTCCGGTTTCAGACACCAGCCACTGTGTAAAGATCTCGGCGGCCTCTCGATTCACATTGGGGCACTTATCCGCATTGACGAGAATGACACCGTATTGGTTGAACAGTGCGGGGTTTCCCTCAAATACAATGGCCGCATCTTGTTTGTTGGCAAATTTGATCCAGGTGGCTCTGTCGGTCAACACATAGGCGCTGAGGCTCACGCCGGTATTAAGGGTTGCGCCCATGCCGCTGCCGGTTTCAAGGTACCATTGACCGGATCCGACGTCAGGGTCGATAGCCGCCGCCTGCCACAATGAGCGTTCTTTTTTGTGTGTCCCTGAATCATCACCGCGTGAGGCAAATTTAGCACCGGCTTGCTCGATTCGCTGAAAAGCGTCAATGACGTCGCTGGCTCCTGCCAAATTTGCCGGATCGGCTTTGGGGCCAATGATGACAAAGTCGTTGTACATCAGATCGCGGCGGTATTCGCCATAGTCTCCAGCGACGAATTTTTCTTCGGCCGACTTGGCGTGAACCAGGAGCACATCGCCATCACAGCGCATGGCGTTTTTGATCGCCTGTCCCGTGCCCACAGCTACGACATTAACCTGAACACCGGTGTCCTTTTCCATTATCGGTAACAGGTAGTCATATAGGCCACTATTTTGGGTCGAGGTGGTGGACTGAACAATAATGGTATCTGCCATAGCGTGAGTGCTTAAAGCGAACGCAACGCAGGTGATAAAGTGTTTCATAGCCGGCCTCTATAACAAGATTTCACCGGCTAAATAAGCTTTAGCCGCGGGGGTTTGAGGCGCGGTAAAAAATTGATCCGCCGGACTCTGCTCGGCTACCTGCCCAGCAGATATAAATACTATCTCATCGGCCAAACGTCGAGCCTGACCTTGGTCGTGACTGACTAAAATAACCTTGGTCCCCTGGGCGCTTTGGGCTTTGACCAAGGATTCAATCATTAGGACCGATGCGGGATCCAAACTAGCCGTTGCCTCATCCAATAGCAATAACGCAGGCTCACTCAACAGGGCTCGTGCCAGGGACAGTCGTTGTTGCTCTCCACCTGACAGCATCCGAGCCGGTTGATCGGCCCGGTCGGCCAAATTGACAGACTCCAAAGCTTGAATCAAACGCTGGGGGTCGGTTTTAGCGATCTCGGGGGCAGCAAAGGCTAAATTTTTGAGCACGGTTCGGCGCAGCAGTACCGGTTGTTGAAAGACCATGGCCTGCTCGTTGCGACTGTCAGCCACCGTCAGAGATCCCAGTGTGATCAGTCCCTGATCCGGAGTGAGCAGTCCATGCAAAGAGCGAAGGAGCAAGCTTTTGCCTGCGCCGTTCGGGCCCATAATCACAGTGATGCCGGGTTCATCAATCATCAGGTTCAAACCTCCCAGCACGGCTCGATCGCATTTGCTCAGGCGCAGATTGGTGACACGAATAGGCAACAGCGAACTAGGCATATTGGCGCTTCGCAGCGTATTCACGGACGCCTATCACAAGGGCGTTGACCAGCAATGACAGCGCTAGCAACACCGTGCCCAGGCTCAAGGCAAGGGTCAGGTTGCCCTTCGAGGTTTCCAGCGCGATGGCGGTGGTCATGACACGGGTTAGATGATCAATATTGCCGCCGACAATGATGACTGCGCCAACCTCGGCGATGGCCCGACCGAAGCCCGCCAAAATGCAGGTGGTCAGCGCATAGCGCGCATCCACCAAGTAGGCCGCCACCGCACGGCGTCCGGTGACACCCATCGAGCAAAAAGTATCACTGTACTCCTGATGAAGATTCTCAATCACCTGATTCGACAGAGCCGCGATAATCGGGGTGATCAGCACCACTTGTGCGATGATCATGGCAGTGGGTGTGTACAGCAGGCCCAGCCAACCTAGCGGACCGGACCGTGACAGCAGCAAATACACCATCAGTCCCACGACCACTGGGGGCATGCCCATCAGGGTGTTTAGCAAAAGGATGCAGAATTTGCGTCCCGGAAACTTCGTGATCGCCAGATAGGTCCCTAGAGGTAAACTGATTACTGCGGAAATGGCCAGTGCGCTCAGGCTGACACGAATGGACAGCCAGAGAATTTCGAATAAATCTTCGTCCAGCGTGATAATCAGTCGAAAGGCTTCAGCCAAAGCGTCCATTTATAGGTGGAGTCCTGCAGTAGTGAATTGAAGATTGAACCCTCTTTGCCCCAGATTCGCAAGAGTTTCGGGCGGACTCAACCCGAGCGAGAACGAAACTGAGGCGATTCGGCGAGTCTTAGTACGCTGGGCGAACCACATACTCATGGCCGTCGATCAATATGTTCGGACGCTAGTGCCCCGTCCGGTTAATCCGTTTATTTATTCTCGATAACGCTCAGCTTTGCTCGTGCGACCGATGTCATGATGGATACTGCACCTTTATGCCAGCTTCTCGTTGTGTGTCTTGATGTACCGGTGAATGGCCGTCTTGAGTTCGCCAACACTGGTGAAAATACCGCGGTAGAGTGCACGGCGTTCCAACTGGCCAAACCAGCCTTCTAAAGCATTCAACCATGAGGCGCTGGTTGGTGTAAAGTGAGCGTGCTGCGGCCTATGACATGACTCTGTATATTCTGGCGGCTCTGTTGGTGGCGGGCTTTATCTGCAACGCCCTGGTGCGTCCGGTCTCACGGATGCTGCGCAGGAGTGCGAACATGATTGGCTCGAACAACTGAGCCTCTCCTGTGGAGAAGGTCCAGGTTGGTGAAATTACGAGTCTTTTTTTATGCATAAGAATTCATATTTTTAGTGGGTTGTGAGAGTGTTACTTTCATTGAATCCGGTATCAACATCGATAATACATAAGAATGGTCATGCATATGTCTGAGCAAAACAAGCATACCGTCGGGGCTTTGCTTCCAGCCGGCTATGAGGAGTGGACACCGGCCCTGGTGCAACAGGAAATCGACGCCCTCAAGCACAAGCCCGGTGCCATGTTGCCGGTATTGCATGCCATTCAGGACAGGTTCGGTTACATCCCTGAAGCCGTGGTGCCGGTGATAGCGGAATCAATGAATCAGACCCGCGCCGAAGTGCATGGCATCATCAGCTTTTATCATCATTTTCGCAGTCATCCAGTGGGTACTCATGTGGTTCATGTGTGCAGGGCCGAAGCCTGTCAGGCTATGGGCGCGCGCGATCTGGAAGCACACGTCAAGCAACGCCTGGGAGTGGATTTTCACCAGACCAGTAAGGACCAGGAATTTACGCTCGAGCCGGTTTACTGCCTCGGGAACTGCGCCTGCGCACCGTCGATTCGCATTGGCGACGAGATTGTCGGTCGCGTCACCCCCGAGAAATTTGATCGGCTGGTTGATCAGCTAACCACCTCAACCCTGGAGCTGAAGTGATGACCGTTAAACTATTTGTGCCTTGCGACACCACCGCGCTCTCCATGGGGGCTAACTCGGTTGCCGAGGCTATCCAGGCGCAGGCCAGCGCGCACCAGATCGACATTGAGCTTGTTCGAAACGGTACCCGAGGCCTGTTCTGGCTTGAACCTATGGTTGAGGTGGAAACGCCCCGGGGTCGGGTCGCCTACGGACCGGTTGAGCCGGGAGATGTCGAAGGGCTGGTTGCCTCTGGTCTGTTCAAAGGTGGTCAGTCCCATACGCTGGCGCTGGGGCTTACAAAAGAAATTCCCTACCTTGAAAAGCAGCAACGCCTGACGTTTTCTCGCATCGGTGTGACGGACCCGCTCTCTATAGAAGACTACCGTGCTCATGACGGGTTCCGGGGCCTTGAAAAGGCGCTGACAATGCCGCCCCAGGCGATCGTGGACGAAGTAACGGCGTCGGGCTTGAGAGGGCGTGGCGGTGCTGCATTCCCTACGGGTATCAAGTGGCAGACAGTGCTCAATGAAGCCCCGGGTCAGAAGTACATTGTATGTAATGCGGACGAAGGCGACTCTGGTACTTTCGCCGATCGCCTGACGATGGAATGCGACCCTTACATGCTGATTGAAGGCATGACTATAGCCGGGCTGGCGGTTGGCGCTAGCAAGGGCTACGTTTACTTGCGGTCCGAATATCCGGTGGCACATCGTATTTTCCAGGCGGCTCTTGAACGGGCCTATTTAGCGGGCTATCTGGGCGCGAACGTCCGCGGTAGTGGCAAACAGTTTGATCTGGAGGTCCGTCTCGCAGCGGGGGCTTACATTTGTGGGGAAGAAACCTCTTTGCTGGATAGCCTGGAAGGCAAGCGCGGCATGGTCCGAGCCAAGCCTCCGTTGCCAGCCATGAAGGGCCTGTTTGGCAAACCTACGGTGGTCAACAACGTGCTTTCTCTTGCAGCGATTCCATTCATTCTGGACAAGGGCGGTAAGGCGTACGCGGACTACGGCATGGGTCGGTCCCGGGGCACCCTGCCGATTCAGTTGGCGGGTAATGTGAAGCAAGGCGGGCTGGTTGAGTTGGCGTTCGGCATCACCTTGCGTGAACTGATGGAAGATTTTGGCGGCGGGACATACACCGGGCGCCCCCTGAAAGCGGTGCAGGCAGGAGGGCCTCTCGGCAGTTACCTGCCGGAGAGTCAGTGGGACACCCGGATTGATTACGAGGAGTTTGCGGCGCTGGGTGCTGTAGTGGGTCATGGCGGAGTGGTGATGTTCGATGATTCCGTGGACATGGGCGCCCAGGCCAGGTTTGCTATGGAATTCTGTGCTGTTGAATCCTGCGGTAAATGCACCCCCTGTCGGATCGGCTCTGTTCGCGGGGTTGAGGTTATCGATCGCATTCGGGCTGGCACCAACCGTGACGCGAACCTTGAATTACTGAGCGACCTCTGCGAGACGATGGTGGATGGCTCGCTGTGCGCAATGGGCGGGATGACGCCGTTCCCGGTACAAAGCGTGATGAAG
>JBDNIR010000170.1:0-5701 GCA_041688195.1 Marinobacter sp. | reverse complement strand
CGGTGTCGGTTACACGCTCTCCAAGATCAAGGCCGGTACCTTTACCTCACTGGAGATACTGGATTTCATCGAGAACGAGGGCGACAGCTTTAATAACTACTTCCTCAACGGTTCCTGGCGGCGCAGTACCCTTAACCGGGGGGTGTTGCCAAGCGATGGCTACAGTCTGAGCTTGTCGGCGGATGTCGCAGTGCCGGGCAGCGACCTGACCTACTACAAGCTCAACCACCGCGCGGAAATTTATCAGCCATTGAACGACAACCAGACCTGGGTGCTGCGGGCCCGTGGCGATCTCGGCCTCGGCGGTGGCTACAGCGGTCGCGATGTGATGCCGTTCTTTGAGCACTTCTTTGCTGGCGGTTTTGGTTCTGTTCGCGGTTTCCGGGCGAACTCTCTCGGCCCGCTGGCGACTAACAGCCCGAATGATTTTTCCGCTCCGGATCCGTTCGGGGGTAGTATCCTTACTGAAGGCAGCCTGGAGCTGATCGTCCCGACGCCGTTCGCCGGCGACACCCGGTCCATGCGGACATCTTTCTTCTTGGATGGTGGCCAGGTTTTTGATCCGGAAAGGGATTTTGACCCGGATGTCGGTGAAGTCCGCTTTTCGGTCGGTATCGGTTTCCAGTGGATTACCGCAGTCGGCCCGCTGGCTTTCAGTCTGGCGCGGCCACTGAACGATAAGAGTGGCGATGATACGCAGATATTCCAGTTCTCACTGGGCCAGAGTTTCTGATCGCTGATAGACGTGGTGATTAACCAATAACCGTATAACAAGGAGATCCGAGCGATGAACAAACTGCGAACAATGGTCACTGTAATGGCGATGTTGTGTGTGGCCCCGGCTTTCGCTGAAACCCGTATTGGCGTTGTTGACCTTCGTCAGGCGTTATTTTCGTCAACCGATGCGCAGGCCTTCAGTGACCAGCTACAGAAAGATTTTGCTGGCGAAGAGGCGAACGTTCGCGCTGCTCAGGATGAAGCTCGTAAGCTCAAGGATCGGCTCGAGAAAGACGGGGCCATGATGAACGAATCCGAGCGCACGAAGCTGGGTTCCGAATTCCAGGAGAAGGTGAAAGAGTTCAACTTTCTCAAGCAGCGTCTCGACTCAGCAGTAGCCGGCAGGAAGCAGGCCTTCCTCGAAAATGCGCGACCAGAAGTGGATGCAGCCGTGAAGGAATTGCTTGACGAGAATGACCTGGACCTCATTCTGCCGAGCGAAGCTGTTGTGTATGCCAAGCCAGATATGGACCTGACGTCTGAGTTGCTCGAAAAACTGAATCAATAATTGCGTTGCTCGGTGCCCGGATGCTTCGTTTGATGCCCAGCCAGCCAGTATGAAAGGGAGCATTCAATGAAACCGAGTTCCTACACGCTGGGGCACATCGCCGAAGCGCTCGGCGCTGAGCTGCAGGGTGATCCCGGTACCGAGATTACCGGACTGGCGACCCTTCAGTTGGCGCAGCCGGGACAGCTGTCGTTCCTCTCGAATCCGTCCTATGCACGTTTTCTTTCCGATACCAAAGCGTCGGCTGTGATCCTCTCGCCAGCGATGGCAGAGCATTGTCCGACCAATGTCCTGTTACTGGCGAACCCTTATCTCGGCTATGCTCATGTCAGCCATTGGTTTGATGCATCGCCGGTTAATGAGCCCGGTATCCATCCGAGTGCAGTCGTTGATCCATCGGCTTCGATACCTGAATCCGCTTCGATTGGCCCGCTGGTGATCATCGAACAGGATGTGGTTGTCGGTGAGTATGTGGTGATTGGTCCGGGGTCGGTCATCGGCGCTCGCTGTCGCATCGGCGACGGTTCCCGTCTGCGGGCCCGGGTTACTCTGGCCCATGATATTGTGATGGGCGCCCGCTGCCATATCCTGAGCGGAGCCGTAATCGGTTCGGACGGCTTTGGTTTCGCCAACGACAAAGGCGTCTGGCACCGGATTGCCCAGATTGGTCGTGTGGTCCTGGGAGATGATGTGGAAGTCGGAGCCAATACCACCATCGATCGTGGCGCACTGGATGATACGGTGATCGGCAACGGCGTCAAGCTAGACAATCTGATTCAGATCGCCCATAACGTCAGCATCGGTGATCATTCTGCAATGGCCGCCTTTGTAGGTATCGCGGGCAGTACAAAAATTGGTCGGCATTGTGTTTTTGGCGGTGCATCCGGCGTAGCCGGGCATTTGGTGATTGGTGACCAGGTACAGTTAACAGGAATGACGCTGGTGACCGGACATATTTCCGAACCGGGCGTTTACTCCTCTGGCACCAGTGCCGATACCAACAGGCAATGGCGTAAAAATGCAGTTCGTTTCCGTCAGCTCGATGCCCTGGCACGCAGGCTGAAAGAGCTGGAAAAGAAAATAGAGGGCTGAGGCCAAACTTGATGATGTATATCGAAGAAATTATGGAATTTTTGCCACACCGCTATCCGTTTTTGCTGGTAGATCGTGTGCTGGAAGTAGAGAAGGGAAAGTCAATCGTCGGCTACAAAAACGTGTCGGTTAACGAGTCTTTTTTTAACGGGCACTTCCCCGGCAAGCCCATCATGCCGGGCCTGCTGATTGTGGAAGCCATGGCCCAGTTGTCGGGAATTCTCGCGTTTGTGACGGTTGACAGGAAATCTTCTGACGGCGCGATACACTACCTCGCCGGGACCAATAAGGTGCGCTTCAAGCGTCCTGTGGTGCCAGGAGACCAGCTGATCCTCGAGTCCAGATTCGTCTCCGGCAAACACGGTATCTGGAAATTCGATTGCCGTGCACTGGTGGGCGACAACGTAGCGTGTTTGGCAGAAGTGATGACCGCTGAGAGAAGCGTTTGATGGCGACACAACACTGGTCGGGAGTCCATCCTCAGGCGATTGTTGACCCGTCTGCGAAGTTGGCAGACAACGTAACCGTAGGCCCCTGGAGCTTTATCGGTGCGGATGTAGAAATTGCCGAGGGCACAGAAATCATGTCCCACGTCGTGATCAAAGGCCCGACGGTGATTGGTCGGAACAATCGCATATTCCAGTTTTCGAGTGTCGGTGAGGAATGCCAGGACAAAAAATACGCTGGCGAACCAACCCGACTCATCATCGGGGATAACAACATTATCCGGGAAAGCTGCACCATTCATCGCGGCACTACCCAGGACCGTGGTGAAACCCGCATTGGCAGCGGCAACCTGTTGATGGCCTATGTGCACGTGGCTCACGATTGTGTGATCGGCGACAATACCGTTCTTGCTAACTGCGCGACTCTGGCGGGTCATGTTGAGGTCGGTGACTGGGCGATTCTCGGCGGCGGTACCATGGTCCACCAGTTTTGCCACATCGGTATGCACAGCATGAGTGCCGGTGGCAGTATCGTGTTGAAAGATATTCCCGCTTACGTTATGGCCAGTGGCCAGTCTGCATCTCCCCACGGCATTAATGTCGAAGGGCTCAAGCGCCGTGGTTTTGGCAAAGACTTCCTGCTTACCCTGCGCCGCGCTTACAAGGTCGTTTACCGTCAGGGGCTGACCACCGAGCAAGCCATGGAAGAGCTTGAAAAGACTTACGGTGGCGTCAAGGATATCAAGCCGCTGATCGACTCTCTGCGCAGAGCGGATCGGGGCATCGTCAGGTAGTGTCAAGACCTGAGCCCACCCCTGAAGTTGTCAGCGACCGCAAGATAACCTTCGGTATTGTTGCTGGCGAAGCGTCCGGCGACATTTTGGGGGCAGGGTTGATCCGCTCCCTCAAACTGCGTTATCCCAATGCTCGTTTTGCGGGCATCGGTGGGGAAGAAATGCAAGCCGAAGGCTTCCATTCGCTGGTGCCGATGGAGCGTCTCTCGGTTATGGGCCTGGTCGAGGTGCTGGGCCGTATTCGCGAACTGTTTGATATTCGCCACCGTTTGCTGGAATACTTCCTGACCACTCCACCAGCTATCGTGATCGGCATTGATTCCCCGGACTTCACCCTTGGGCTCGAACGCCGCTGCCGTAATGCTGGCATCACGACTGCCCACTACGTTAGCCCGTCAGTCTGGGCATGGCGCCAGAAACGTATCTTTAAGATCGCCAAATCCGTTGACCTGATGCTCACTCTGTTTCCGTTCGAGGCCCGGTTTTACGAAGAGCATAATGTGCCGGTAGCGTTTGTCGGACATCCGCTGGCGGATCGTATTCCCCTTGAACCCGACACCCAGGCAGCACGTAGGGCACTCGCACTCAACAGTGATGCCCCGGTGCTGGCGATACTGCCCGGTAGCCGCCACGGTGAAATTGAGCGCCTGGGTACCTTATTTCTTGAAGCCGCACGCTGGATCCAGACCCGCCGGCCAGACCTCCAGCTGGTGATTCCCTGTGTGAATCGTGACCGCCAGAAGCAGATCAGGGAACTGGTTGATACGCTTGCCGTCGAGTTACCCGTGACCGTTGTATTGGGCCGCTCTCGAGAAGTGATGTGTGCCGCTGATGTGGTATTGCTGGCCTCGGGTACGGCAACCCTTGAAGCCATGCTGCTTAAAAAGCCGATGGTGGTAGGTTACCGCTTAACGGCATTCAGCCATGCCATACTTTCCCGGATGATCAGGATTCCCCATGTTGCCTTGCCGAACCTGCTTGCCCGGGAGGCGTTGGTGCCGGAGCTGCTGCAGGATGACGCAAGCCCGGAGACTTTGGGTGCTGCAGTACTTGAACGGCTTGAAGACGGCGCTGAGCGAGCGCGGCTCAAATTGGCGTTTACCAACTTACACAACCAGTTGCGGCAGAATGCCAACGAGCGGGCCGCCACCGCCATCAGCGAACTGGTCGAGCGGAGATCAGCGCAGTGACGAACGCTCCAAAGACCAGGGCTGCGAAGAACAAGATAGTGCTGCCACCCTTTGTCAGCCGCTATAAAGGCTGGAAAGTGGCCGGAGTGGATGAGGTCGGTCGCGGCCCTCTGGTGGGCGCTGTGGTGACGGCTGCCGTCATTCTGGACCCCGAGCGCCCGATCCCCGGGCTGGCAGATTCCAAGAAGCTCAGCGAAAAGCGCCGCGAAACCTTGTTCGACCAGATTATCGAGCGCGCAGCCGCCTGGAGTCTTGGCCGCTGCGAGGCCGATGAAATTGACCGCCTGAACATCTTCCAGGCCACCATGGTAGCCATGGAGCGCGCGGTTGCGGGCCTTGCGATTGTACCGGAGCATGTGCTGGTGGACGGCAACCGGTGTCCCCGCTGGTGCTGGGCCTCCGAAGCTGTGGTTAAGGGTGACAGCCGGGTCGAGGCTATCAGCGCCGCCTCAATCCTCGCCAAAGTCACCCGGGACCGCGAGATGCAGGCACTCGAGGCGGAATACCCAGGCTATGGCTTTGCTCAACACAAGGGCTATCCGACTCCTATTCATTTAGCGGCGCTGAATGAACTGGGCGCAACTCCCCATCACCGTCGGTCGTTTCGGCCAGTTCAGGAGGTGATCGATCGGATGGGGATGAAGGCAGTGCCCGCGGCTGAAGAGTTGGCCTATTCCACTGATCTGTTTGCGAATAGTGATTGACAAGACCAAGGGAAATCCTTAGTATGCGCGCACGTTGATCGGAGGCGATTTGAAAGGCCTCAGGTAAACAAACAGTTTGTTGCGGGGTGGAGCAGTCTGGTAGCTCGTCGGGCTCATAACCCGAAGGTCGTAGGTTCGAATCCTGCCCCCGCTACCATATAAAAGAAAGGCAGATCAGTAACTTACTGGT
>JBDNIR010000169.1:0-3629 GCA_041688195.1 Marinobacter sp. | reverse complement strand
TGGCTTTCGGTGAGCTTGCTTCGGCAACAACCCGGCCCGACTGATTCACAATTCGTCCGTCAAAATTGGCGGCAAAAGTTTCAGCTTCAGAGCGGTTAGCAAGCTCCGGGATATCAAATCGGTACACTTCGCCGGCGCGTGCATTCAGCACAAACTGCTGGGGTTCAGATACCACAGTATGAACCTTCGACTCACCATTCCTGACCACGGTATTCTTCGCCCAGATGGTCTTATAGGTAACCACCATGGTGTTCTCGCCTGGCAGCAGCTGATAGTCGAGGGCCAAGTCATCCATCAGGAAGTTACCGACCTGACGGCCGTTTACCTGCATAACTTTAATGCTACCCGGCGCTTCCAGTACAGCTACCTGATCGGCATCCGCAGCCGCGCCGTCCCAAGTTTGTACACTCTTCATAGCACTGCTGCAGCCAACCAGAGCAACGCTGACGAGCAAGACCAGCAAAAAATTCATGGATGTTTTAGACCGCACCATCAAGCGTTGAAAATTCATAAAAACCTCACAGGTTTAGAAAAGGAATTGTCGCATTCTGACGACTGGATCTGACAAGCGCAAGACAGCCGACCGCTCCCGCTTAAAGGCTTCCTGCCTTAACGGAGCATGACCGTTCGTCGGATTTCGGAAATATTTGTAAATATTTGTTGAATTCGGACCAAATTGATTTAATTTGGACAATATACCTGTATTCAATGGCGGTCCGTTGAACAACAAAAGAACATGAGCTCAGGAGGTCTGGATGAATATTGAAACACGGACCGGTGAAGCTGGACCGGTTCCTTTTCGCAGCAGTCGTTTCTTTTGTGCCGGTGGCAAGTGGTACTTTACTACCCGGGAAGGCTTTGACAGCGGACCTTTTGCATCCAGAGACCGGGCAGATATTGGCCTGAGACGCTTTCTGCATGTTGTAAGTCTGCTGCCCGAGGCAGAGCGGATTCATTAGAACCTGCTGTTGCAGCTTTCATCAAACCAACTGTGTGCCTCGTCAAAATCCTGATGATCGCTCATTCATCGCCTCCAAAATGGTCGTACCCGGCGCTGATTACAGGGCGGTCTTGATGCCCGTCGTTTAGCCATGCGCCTGATTCAGCGATGATTTCGCCGATGAGGGTCAGCTCGCCACGGTTGGCAGCCGCCTCAAGTGAGGGCCAGCGATCCGGCGCGATGGTGAAACATAATTCATAATCATCACCACCGCTGAGCGCCATCGCTAAGGCCTCATCCCTGTGAAGCGCCAATAGCGCTGCTGACCGCGGAATCGTATTTTCAAACAGACGAGCACCCACCCCGGAGGCAGCAAGTATATGGCCCAGATCTGCCAGTAAACCGTCAGAAACATCGACTGCTGCGGAAGCCCTGCCCCGAAGCAACTGCCCCAGAGCCAGTTTCGCCTCCGGGTAATGATACCGGTCAAGCAAAGCCCTGACCTGGCGGGATGGGGATGATTCGTTCAACCAGCTCAATGCCGCATGCGCATCCCCTAAGGTCCCTGATACCCCGATCAGATCACCAGGACGCGCGCCAGAGCGCAGAATCGCCTGCCCGGCTGGAACGGTACCGTGAACCTGAAGAGAGAGCGTTAACGGACCCCGGGTCGTGTCACCGCCCGCCAAAGCCAAACCAAAATGTTTAGCGGCGTCGCTCAGACCAAGAGCAAATTCTTTCAGCCATACAGCGTCGGAGAAAGGTAAAGTAAGCCCCAGAGTAAAGCAAACCGGGTCTGCTCCCATCGCGGCCAAATCGCTTGCAGCGACGGCCAGGCTTCGCCAGCCCAGCAGACGGGGAGAGTACGCTGTCGGAAAATGCACACCCTCAACAAGGGTATCGATGGAGAAGACCAACTCGGTACCCGGCGGCAAACGCTGGACCGCACCGTCATCCCCGGGGCCCAGCCGGACCGCCGGGGTCGCGGTGGCTTCAGCCACCGGCATAAAAACCTGACGGATCAGTTCAAATTCATTCATTTACCGGGGGCGGGTTTCAGCTAGCCGCAGACGACGACTGAGCTTATCGAGGACACTGTTCACAAACCTGTGACCTTCGGTACCACCAAAACGCTTAGCCATCTCGATACCTTCATTAATCACCACCTTATAGGGCACATCAATACGATGTTTCAGCTCATAGGCACCGAGACGCACGATAGCCAGTTCCACCGCATCAACCTCATCCAGTGGCCGATCCAGGAATGGCTCAATGGTTCTGTCGAGGTCCGCCTGTTCACGATGCACACCCCTTAGCAAATCACGAAAATACGCGGTATCAACGTTGCCCATGTCGTTGTCCACCATGAACTCCGCCTCGATATCGGCGATCGGGCTTTTACTAAAATGGCGTTGATACAATCCCTGCATGGCAAAAATACGGGCTCGCCTGCGCTCGCCTGCTTTTGGCCGGCGGGCAGGGCTGGCTCCTTCGGCCATGGTTTCAGTTTCGTCAGACCCGACCATCACTCGCCCAACTTTTTGAGTAGACTGACCATTTCCAGAGCTGTAATCGCAGCCTCAGCACCTTTGTTGCCCGCTTTCGTTCCGGAGCGCTCTATAGCCTGCTCTATACTATCAACCGTCAGCACGCCGAAAGTAACCGGCAGATCAGTCTCCAGACTCACCGCGCCAATGCCGCTGGCCGCTTCACCGGCAACGTATTCGAAATGGGGGGTCCCGCCACGAATCACGGCACCCAGCGCAATAATCGCGTCGTAATCACCGGTTTCTGCAACACGCTTGACCACCAGCGGCATCTCATAAGCACCGGGAACCCGGATAATCGCAATATCACCATCCGCAATACCATGGCGCCGAAGTGTGTCGACGGCTCCGGCCACCAGACTTTCAACAACAAACCCGTTAAACCTGCCAACAACCAGCGCATAGCGCCCCGAACACTGGGTAAAATCGCCTTCAATTACTTTGATATCTGCCATTATGGGCTCCTGTCCGGGCCTGCATGGCGCAGGCCAGATTCATTCAGTTTGGGTTGTAGGGGAGGTATTCGACAACCTCAAGATCAAAGCCGGAAATGGCCGAAAATTTGATGGGCGCGCTTAACAGCCGCATCTTGCCGACGCCGATGTCCCGCAGAATTTGCGACCCGGTACCAATCGTAAAATAGACACCGGAGCTGCCCTTGCCAGTCGAACCCCGGGCGGCATCGAAGAACTCGTGAATCCGGTCCTCGAGGTTATGGCTGTCGGCTGCACTATTCAACAGCACCACTACGCCGATGCCTTCCTCACCCACGGTTCTGAGAGCATGATGCAAGGGCCAGCTGCCTGAACCCTGCCTGCGGGCACCCAGCAAATCACGGAGCGTGTCGGTAATATGAACACGCACCAGCGCCGGCTCATCCGGCTTGATTTCGCCCATGACCATGGCCAGGTGGGTAGCACCTTGAATGTTATCCCGGTAGGTACGCAGGTTGAACACCCCGTACTCGGTATCCAGGTCGTACTGCTCGACACACTCGACGGTGCGCTCATTCAGCGTGCGATAATGGATCAGATCGGCGATGGTCCCGATTTTCAGATCATGAAGCTGGGCAAACGCCTCGAGATCTTCACGGCGCGCCATGGAGCCGTCGTCATTCATGATTTCGCAGATCACACCGGCAG
>JBDNIR010000168.1:0-15385 GCA_041688195.1 Marinobacter sp. | reverse complement strand
CGGCTGGAGACCTTTAAGCTCTCGACCGATCCCCACTTTGTTGCCAAGGTTCACGCCAACGTCGGCCTCGTGGGTAAACCTGGTTGAGCGATTCTTTGCGCAGATTTCCGCGCGTTGGATCAAGCGAAATTCTGATCGCAGCACTCGTGAACTTTAGGCTTCGATCAAGACGTATCTGGCAACCTACAACGACGATCCTAAACCATTCGTTTGGCGAAAAACGGCGGATCAGATCATTGCGTCGATTGCTCGGTTATCTGATAAGTTAAATAATAAGACGAACGTTTGTTAAGGGACACTAGTTCGTTGTCGATGTGAGCTGAATGTCCATCGCGCTAAACACCCCGGCACTCGGGTGGCCATCAGCGATCATGTTTTTGCTGGCCTGGAACTGCCGGATGGCTGAACGGGTGGCGGGGCCGAGGATGCCGTCTGGCTTGCCCGGATCAAAGCCCCCGGTCGCCAGGGCGGCTTGCAGTGCTTCAATATCGGCCCTGGATAAATTTGGCGTATCCGTGGGTGGCGGATTCTGCAATCCTCCCGCGCCAGCAATACGGTCGGCCAGATGGCCGACGGCAATAGCGTAGAACTCCGAACGGTTCCAGCCCATGATTACATTGAAGTTGCTGTAAGCAAGAAAGGCCGGCCCCTTATGGCCGGCTGGCACCACCAGCTTGGCCTCAATATCCTCTGCTGGCACGGGATTACCGAAGGCGTCGGTGATGTTCATATCGCGCCAATCCTTCAACCGCCGCTTTTTGCCATCTGCCAACGCATAATTGAACTCATCCGGAAGCAGTACTTCGCGTCCCCAGCGGTAGTCTTCGTCCCAGCCAAGATCGTTTAAAAAAGTGCCAGCGGACATCAGCGCGTCATCCAGACTGTTCCACAAATCACGCTTGCCATCGTTGTCCGCATCGACTGCATAGCGCAGGAAGACTGACGGCATGAACTGCACGTGCCCCATGGCGCCCGCCCAGGAACCCTCCATTTGTTCAACAGGGATAGCGCCCTCGTCAATAATTTTCAGGGCTGCAATCAGTTCACCGGTAAAATACTCGCTGCGCCGCTCGTCACAGGCCAGAGTGGTCAGGGAGTTGGGCACGGACATTTTGCCGAAGTAGCTGCCAAAATTGGTTTCCAGACCCCAGAAAGCAAGCAGATAAGCGGGCGGGACTCCGGTTTCACGGGTTACCCGCTCCAACAGATCGCGGTGCTTCTGCATTAATTCGCGGCCCTGGCTGATGCGGCTGTCATTCACTCTGCGGTTAAGGTAGTCGGCGAAGGTGGTAGTGAATTCGGGTTGGCGCTGGTCAAGTTCGATGACTCTGTCCTGATACTCGGTTTTTGCCATCACCTGCTCGGCTGTGGCCCTGGAAACGCCCTCAGTGATGGCTTTGTCAGTCAGGTCAGCGACACATTGCTGAAAGTTGTCTGGCGCCTCGGCGTGAGCCATGCCAGACAGCAGCGTCGCAGCCAGGGTCATACCGAGTATGGTTTTGCGATTAAACGACCCGTTAAGACCGGGTGGTTGTTTGTTCTGCACGTATAACCTCGATTCAGGGCGGAGCATAGAGGGCCATGGTAGCCTGTTTCAGGGCCGACGAGGGAGATTTTCAGAGCCATGAAAGTGACATTTCCTTAAGAAAGTAACGCGCCCCTGGCGGTCAACGGGATGGCCTATGACCTGGTCCTCTGCGACGGGGAAATGTCCGGCCTTGAGCTGTTGCACTAGCCCTGTCTGGCCTCTTCCAGGTGCTCGGCAATCCTTTCCCTCGGAAAGTAACAGATAAATTCACTGCCCTGGCCCTGGCCACTCTTTATTTCGAGATTGCTATCGTGATTTAACAGCACATGTTTGACGATGGCGAGACCGAGGCCGGTGCCGCCGGTTTGCTGGTGACGGCCGGGATCGGCCCGGTAGAAACGTTCCGTCAACCTAGGTATATGTATCGGGTCAATGCCGATACCGGTGTCCTTGACTGACAGTTGCGCACCCTTTCGGTCGGTGGTCCAGGTTACCTTGATATGACCCCCGGCAGGGGTATATTTGACGGCGTTGAAAATAAGGTTCGAAAACGCACTCCGAAGCTGTCCCTCATCACCTTGCAGAAAACTGCGTTCTCCGATCTCAACACTGAAAGCATGGTGCTTGTCACCGCTCAGTGCTTTGGCGTCAGTACAGATGTGGTTAATCATCGCCTGAATGTCGACAATTTCGGCATTCACCAGTTGCTCGCCGGTTTCCAACTTGGACAGCAGGATAAGGTCGGTGATCAGCGCTTCCATTCGTGATGATTGCTGCGCCATGGTGTTGATCGCACGCCGCCATTTGGGGGGCAGGTCATCGGCGTTGTCCACCATGGTTTCGAGGTAGCCGCTGATTACGGTAAGGGGCGTTCTCATCTCATGAGACACATTGCCGACAAAGTCGCGTCGCATCTGCTCAAGCTGGAACAGCCGGGTGACATCCTTGGCGACAATCAGCCGGTCATCATCACCGAACAGGCTGATCTGGATTTGCAGGTGAATGTGGGGCTTGGCCGGAGAATTAAGTTCCAGTGGTTCCCGGTAATCGCGGGCATCAAAATAGGCTTTAAAAGAAGGGTGGCGAATAAGATTGTGGATATATTGGCCCCGGTCAGTCTGGCGACGGAATCCGAGCAGATGGTCGGCCGAACCGTTCCACCATTCCATTCGGCCCTGAGCGTCGGTCATGACGACGCCGTCCCGCATGGCGTTAGTGGACTCCTGAACGCGGTTCACCGAGGCTTGCAGCCGGTCCCGGGTACGCAGATGGTCCCGGTGCAGCCGGTGGAGGTTATCAAAGATATTGCCCCATAACCCGATACTCTCGGGTGCTTCGTCTCCGGCATCCGGATGAGCAAGCCAATGATGCAGCTTGCAGACCTGAGCCAGGGTCCAGACCAGGTATAATGCCAACCCTGCCGTTAACCCTGCCAAAGGCTGACCGAAGAAGAGGCCAAGGCCTGTCGTTGCGATCAGCAAAACGACAATCAGGCGCAGATGATGCGACCAGTTGTGCTGCATGGGTCTATCCGTCTGTTGTAAAAGAAACGGCTAACAGGTTTTCAGGCAGCCCGTGTGGAGAAACGGTAGCCAGTGCCTCTGACCGTCTGGATCAGGTGATCGTATTGGTTTCCGAGGGCTTTGCGCAAGCGCCGGATGTGGACATCCACCGTGCGTTCCTCGACATACACATTGCCACCCCAGACCTGATCCAGCAGTTGGGAGCGGGTATAAACCCGTTCCTGATGGGTCATGAAGAACTGCAGTAAGCGATACTCGGTCGGGCCCATCGTCAGGGCGCCATTGTTTTCCGTGCTTACCCGGTGGCCAATGGGATCGAGGGTCAGGCCGTCGACTTCAATCGGGGTTTCTATGCCAGCCGGCGTTGCTCGCCTGAGCACCGCTTTGAGCCGCGCAACCAGTTCCCTGGGTGAAAAAGGCTTGGTGATGTAGTCATCAGCGCCGACTTCGAGACCCTGGATCTTGTTATCTTCTTCCACTTTGGCGGTCAGCATGATGATCGGAATCTCGGCGGTGGCCTCGTCCTTCTTCAGACGTCTCGCCAATTCAACACCACTGGTACCAGGGAGCATCCAGTCGAGCAGAATCAGATCGGGGTGTTTATCAACAATCAGCGCATGTGCTTCTCTGGCATCCGCTGCCTCAAGGTAGTCATAATCTGCCATTTCGAGGGCGACGGCGATCATTTCGCGGATCGACGCTTCGTCATCAACAATCAGGACAGTTTTTCCAGACATGAGAATTAACCTGTATCAGACCGGTGTTTGTTGCTGACTCATTACAACCCGGAAGTGTTACAAGTATATGACAGATCTCTCTTTAGAAAAGTGTGTCGATAAATAGCCCGGCGAAGACCGCAAAACCAGCCCAGTTATTATTCAGGAAAGCCTTGAAGCAAGCCTCTCGCTCCCGGTATCTCGCCAGGTGCTGCTGATAGACAAACAGGCATGCCATGGCAATCAGCCCGAGATAGTAGAATGCTCCGAGTTCCGCCTGCTGGCCTACCAGTACCAGGACCAGAATCACCAGTGCCTGCAATACCGCGATAATGGCTTTGTCGCCGTCGCCAAACAGGATGGCGGTGGATTTAACACCGATCTTCAAGTCATCATCGCGATCCACCATGGCATAGAAGGTGTCGTAGGCTACGGTCCAGAGCACATTGGCGGTAAACAGCAGCCACGCCAGTTTGGTCAACTCGCCGGTTTCAGCCGCCCACGCCATGGGAATGGCCCAGGAAAAAGCGGCACCCAGGAAAAGCTGGGGCAAATGAGTGCGGCGCTTCATAAACGGGTAGATAAAGGCCAGCACCAGGCCCCCGAAAGACAGGTAAATCGTCAGGGTGTTGGTAAAGAAAATCACCATCAGGAAGGCCACCAGGGCCAGTCCGAGAAACAGCGCAACCGCTTCCTTTGGCTTTACCCGTCCGGAGGCAAGCGGGCGGTCGAGGGTTCGCTTTACATGGCCATCTACCTTGCGGTCGGCGAAGTCATTGATGGCGCAACCAGCCGCACGCATCATAAACACGCCCAGAGTAAAGATAACCAGGTTGGCGATACCGGGAACGCCTTCTGCCGCCAGCCACAGTGCCCAGTAAGTTGGCCACAGCAACAGCAGGCTGCCGATCGGTCGGTTCAAACGCAGCAGTATGGCGTAGTCGGTGAGCCGGACTTGAAGGTGGGGAGGTAAAAAATCAGGCTTCATAAGGGGTCCGGTCAGTCTCTGGGTTCATGGCAGGCGGTCAGGAGTATAGCGGTGTGGGAATGGTCACAAAACCGCAGGCAGGAAATATTCTCCCACTAATAAGGCAGCGCCGCCGGAGTAGAATCGGGATCGTCTTGCCACCAGCGGCAGGCTGGCGCTTTCACTGGGGTAACAAAGGCCCGTCTGGAACGGGCCTCGTTGCCACTCCGGGCGGCTGAACAGATAGGCGCCTAACGGCTTACGTCCCAGATGTCTCAGGCGTCGCCCCGGGCCGCGCAGTGTATAGCGGGGGATGATCGTACGGGCCATGACCCAGGGCTGGCCATCACCGCAGAGCTGAACCTCCCTTATCCAGGCAGTCTGGCGCGTTGGAATTCCCAGGGTACGAGCTTCCTCCCGGGTCGGCAGAACGAAGCCTTCGTCGAGGATATCAACATGAAATCGTTCCCGACATCGCAGTTGCAGGGCCCGGGTCAACGAACCTTCCAGCGTTAGCCAATGCCGCGCGCCACCTTCTGGCAGCGGGCTGAACAATGCCGCTACGGTCAGGGTCGGGTACCACTGGGTTGGGGGGATCCTCTGGTGGGCGCTTGAGGCCGCCGGATTAAAGTCCTTTGACCGCATAAATCCCCGGCGCGTTGCGCCAGTAACCTTTGTAGTCCATGCCAAAGCCAAACAGAAAGCGGTCTTCCACTTCCAGGCCGGTAAAATCCGCTTTCAGTCCGGGGCGAGCCTTGCGATCGTGCCGTTTGTCCACCAGTACGGCCGTCAGCACTTCTTTTGCACCCTGGGCTCGGCAATAGTCGCCAATGGCGTCCAACGTGGTGCCTTCATCGAGAATGTCATCAACGATCAGCACGGTGCGATCATGGAAATCCGCCTCCGGCTTCAGTTTCCATTCGAGGATGCCCCCGGTGGTTTCCTGATGGTAACGGGTCGCGTGCAGATATTCGACCTGCACCGGAAACTTCAGCTGGGGCAGCAGTTGACCGGTCAGGATCAGCCCGCCGTTCATCACGCAGAACAACAGTGGGTTGCTGCCGCTCAGGCGCTCGGTGATGGCATTGGCCATGGACTGGATGGCAGCGTGAACCTGTTGCTCGCTGACCAGGCAGTCTGCCTCCGCAAACACCTGGCTCAATTCATCGACGGTGTCGGTCATAGTGATCTGATCCTGTCGTAAAACGGCGGATTATACCGAAGCGTGCCGCAGGAAGGGAGGGGCTGGCCCAAATGGAAGATGCTTCACGTTGGCTCCGGCATTGGTCAATCACCGAACAATGCGTATCATAGGCTCCCCGTATTCTTGATAACGACCCTTTTAAATAATGATCGCACTCATTCAGAGTGTGTGGAGGTTTCTGATGAAGAAGTGGCAGTGTGTAGTGTGTGGCTGGATTTACGATGAAGCTCAGGGTTGGCCGGAAGATGGTATTGCGCCGGGCACGGAGTGGGACGATGTGCCCGAAGACTGGGTTTGCCCTGACTGCGGCGTGGGTAAAGAAGACTTCGAAATGATAGAAATTGGCTAACCAAGACCCACAGGAGCGCAGTCTATGAGCGCGGATGCCCCCATAGTCATTATAGGTACCGGACTTTCCGGCTATTCCCTGGCGAGGGAAATCCGCAAGCAGGACAAAGACGCAGCGGTCTTGATGATTACCGCTGATGATGGCCACAGTTATTCCAAACCCATGCTCTCCACCGGCTTCACCAAAGGTAAGGAAGCCGATGACCTGGCTCAGGCTACCTCCGGTGGCATGGTTGAGCAGCTCGGTATTGAGCTCCGTACCCACACGACGGTGACAGGTATTGATGCCGATGCCCGCGAGGTGCATATCGGTGAGGAGCGCCTGGTATATTCCCATCTGGTACTTGCATGGGGTGCCGACGTGATCCGGCTGACGATTCCGGGTGAGGGGCACGAGCATGTCTATTCCATAAATGACCTGATGGATTACCGCGCTTTTCGCGCGGCGCTGGCCGGCAAGAAGCGTGTAGCGATAATGGGTGCCGGGTTGATCGGCTGTGAGTTCGCCAATGATCTGCGCAATGGCGACTACGAAGTTGATGTGATCGCGCCTTCGGACACCCTGATGCCCGGGTTGTTGCCGCCGCAAGCGGCCGATGCGGTGATGGACGGCTTAACCGAGATTGGCGTCAACTTTCATCTTGAAACCGAAGTTGAGCTAATTGAGAAGCGTGGCGAAGGCGTCAGGCTGACTTTGTCCGATGGCAATATCGTGAACTCGGACCTTGTTATTTCGGCTGTAGGGCTAAGGCCCCGTATCGATCTGGCTCATGCGGCAGGCCTCAAGGTCAATCGGGGTATCGAGGTGAACCGGGCTCTGGAAACCAGCGCTAAAGACATTTATGCGCTCGGGGATTGTGCCGAGGTGGACGGCCATGTGCTGCTGTATGTTTTGCCATTGATGGCCTGTGCCCGGACGTTGGCGAAAACTCTCCTGGGAGAGCGTACTGAGGTCAGTTACGGCACCATGCCCGTGATGGTCAAAACCCCATGCTGTCCTACAGCGGTGTGCCCGCCGTCAAAAGATGCAAAGGGCGAATGGAAGGTCGAACGCACCGGCAACAGTGTCAAGGCGCTGTTTGTAGGCGCCGGGGGCGAAACCCTCGGGTTTGCTGTCACCGGTGAGTTCGCCATTGAGAAACAGGCGCTGTCGAAAGAAGTGCCACCCATTCACGATTAGCGGACTCGCCCGCAGTGACGGCTTGCCCGGGGATAACGCGCCGCCTCAGAACCGGTATTCGATGCCGAAATCAATCCGGTAGTTCAGGCCCTGCAACGCATCGGGCAGATTATCTAGGCCGGGAGGCGGTGCGGCAGAGCTGGCGAGGTTGGCGTCCTGCTGGCCTTGGGCAAGCTGAACGGCGGTGCGGGAGTCCTGGTAGCTTTCCACCCGCCCGGTGCCGAAAGCCGGGTCCATGAATTGCCAGCCACGATTTGGCGCGCGGGTTTTCTCGGGCCATTCGGCTTTTGGCAGTACCACCGGCGGCGGTGGTTGCTCACATCCGCGAACGGGCTGCTGATCCGGGGTCTGCAGCACCATGGTGCTGTCCCGGTGGGTATCATACCGCCAATCCACCGTTGCCGCCGTTGCGGGCTGTATGCTGCAGGCCATCACCAGCAGCAGGGCCGGGAAGCAAAACATTTTCGCCTGTCGCTTTGTGCCAGTCGCAGTTGTGTTTATCGTCATTGCCCCAAGGCATGCTCTGGAGTAGAACAACGTACCCTTTAATAAGTTACACACAGGAGCAGGCATGCTGGACGTCACCAGAAAACTGGTTGAGTTGCTGGATATCGCCCCGGTCGGAGACGATCATTTTCAGGGTGAAAGCGAAGATCTGGGGTTCCCCAATGTTTTTGGTGGTCAGGTGTTGGGTCAGGCTCTGATGGCTGCCAGCCGCACGGTGGAGTCCCGGCTGCCACATTCTCTGCACGCCTATTTTCTGCGTCCGGGCAACCATCGTCTGCCCATTGATTATGAGGTCCAGCGAGTCCGGGACGGGGGCAGCTTCACCGTAAGGCGCGTCATTGCCCGACAGGATGGCAAGGAAATTCTCACCGGCTCGGTGTCTTTCCAGATTGCAGAAGACGGCTATGAGCATCAGATGGCTATGCCTCCAGCGCCTGATGTGGATGGCCTCAAGTCTGAACAAGAGTATAGCGAGATGCTTCGGCCCTACATACCCGAAGCGTTACAACAGATTCTTACGCGGCAACGACCTATTGAGATTCGTCCGGTCAACCCGGTCAATCCGCTGAAACCGGAGCCGCGGCCCCCGCAGAAACAAAGCTGGCTTCGTGCCCAGGGTGAACTGCCGGATGATCCCGTGTTGCACCGTTGCCTGTTGGCTTATGCCTCGGACTTCAGTTTCCTGGGTACGTCGCTGCATCCTCATGCGGTCACGTTTATGAGCCCGGATATGCAAGTGGCCAGCCTGGACCATGCTATCTGGTTTCACCGGGATTTCCGCATCGATGACTGGCTGCTCTATGACAAGGATAGCCCGAGTGCTTTTGGCGGCCGGGGGTTCAACCGGGGTACCTTTTTCAGCCGCGATGGTGTGATGGTGGCATCAACTGCTCAGGAGGCGCTGATCCGGCATCGTCCGAAGGCCTGATTGCCTAACGATGCTGTGACAGTGACATTTCAATTTTATGACAAAAATCCTATAGTGACGCCCTTAAACAGTCCTGAGCGAGCGTTGATCTGATATGGCAAAGACGACCGGTTTCTTCGATAAAGCTCTCACCAGTTCCTCTACTGAACGTTTCCGGATCGGCATCTGCCTGCTATTTCTGCTTGGAGTCTGGTTGTATGTGGGGCAGATCAGTGTCGGTACACCGGGCAGCATGCTGCTGATGGCAGCGGCAGTGATCGGTGGTTATATGGCGATCAACATTGGCGCCAATGACGTCGCCAACAATGTGGGCCCGGCTGTGGGTTCAGGTGCTTTGTCGCTAGGCGCTGCGGTGCTTATCGCGGCTGTATTTGAGGCCGGTGGTGCCATTATTGCGGGCGGCGATGTGGTGTCGACGATCAAGGGCGGAATTATTGCGGCTGATCGGGTGCCCGACACCGCCAGCTTCGTCTGGTTGATGACCGCTGCTCTGCTGGCTGGCGCTCTGTGGTTGAATCTGGCCACCTGGATGGGGGCACCCGTTTCAACCACGCACTCCATCGTTGGCGGGGTTTTAGGTGCGGGTATAGCCGCTGGTGGTTGGGGCATTGCTGACTGGAGTGTCATGGGCGCAATTGTCGCGAGCTGGGTGATATCACCGGTGTTGGGCGGTGTATTCGCGGCACTTTTCCTCTTTCTCATCAAAAAGACGGTGCTGTATCGCCAGGACCTGGTCGCTTCGGCTCGCACCTTCGTGCCCTGGCTGGTGAGCATCATGGCTTGGGCTTTTGGCACCTATCTGATGGTCAAGGGTGTCAAGAAACTGGTTAACATTGATTTCCTTGGCGCCTCTCTGGTCGGTCTTGCGGTTGCGGTGGTGGTTTTTCTGCTTATGCGCATGCTGGTAAGTCGCAAAGCGGCTACCATGGAGAATAATGCAAACGGGGTAAACAGCCTGTTCACCTGGCCGTTGATTTTTGCAGCGGCACTGCTCAGTTTCGCCCATGGGGCAAACGATGTTGCTAACGCGATCGGTCCGTTGGCGGCGATCAATGACGCCCTGACTGCTGGCGCCGTGGTCACCTCTGCCAGCATTCCGCTCTGGGTCATGATGGTGGGTGCTCTTGGCCTGGGTGTGGGCCTGATGCTGTTTGGCCCGAGGTTAATTAAAACGGTCGGCAGCGAAATCACTGAACTGGATAAAACTCGCGCCTTCTGTATTGCGCTGTCTGCCGCGTTGACCGTCATCATTGCGTCGCAGCTTGGCCTACCGGTGAGTTCAACGCATATCGCCATCGGCGGTGTGTTTGGTGTCGGCTTCCTGCGCGAGTATCTCAAGTCTAACTACGCCACCCAGATTCACAGCATAATCGAAAAGCACGATGAAGCGGATATGCAGCGCCTGCAGCCTTTTCTCGATGACTTCCGAAACGCCTCGGTGGAGGAGATGGAAGCATTGCTGAAGAAGGCGAGGAAGAACAAGAAAGAGCTCCCGCTGTCCAAGTCTGAGCGCAAACGCTTGAAAAAGATCTATCGTGAAGAACTGGTCAAACGCTCTCATCTGACCCGAATTATTGCAGCCTGGGTCATTACAGTGCCGGCTTCGGCCTCCATGGCGGCGTTGTTGTTTTTCACACTTCGAGGCCTGTTACTCTGATTGCAGGGCTGGTCGCGAGGGCGTTGAATCCGTCATACTAGCCTGAGAACGAACAATGGGGCAGCGCGGTGTTGCCCCACAGAACCATGCCGGGAGTCCAGGATGAGTAGTGCATCAGAAAGCCGCCAGGCAAAAGTGATTGATGAATTAAGGGTCTTTATCAAGAAAGTGCTGAGCGACCCGACCATTGCAGTGAAGTGCGTCGATATTGCTAGAAAGCACCGGGATCAACCCAACGCGGATGAGCTCATAGCACGGGAAATTGGCGCCAATACCACCGTTCGTATTCCCGAAAGCTGGAGCGAGGCGGACCGCATATTTCTGGAAATCCTGCACGACGTGCTTAATGACGAAGAAGCGCTCTATTGATCAGCAATTCCCTAGGCCTGCCGAGCCTTTGGATGGTGCTCGGCGAGCGTTGCCCGGGCCTGCTGGTCGAGTATTTCGAGTTCATCTCTAATATCTTCCTCACCTGCCAGTTCCTGCTGCTCCGACAGGATGTCCTGGAGGATGTCCGTTGTCGTCAGCGGATTGGCCAGCACGACCCGAAACACGATGCAGGGAAAGTGATGGTAGCAGGCGGGTTCCAACCGGGTCCTTGAAACAAATGCCTTACCGTGTTCCCGCTGGGTTTTCTGGATAAATTTTGTGATCTGGTTCAGGCTGGTGTTCAGGCGTTCTGTCTGCAGCGGGTTCGCAACCGCCAGGGCTTGGCGGGCAATGTCCGGACAATAACGATAGGTGAGGATGTTCAGCTCGGGCCGGGTGATCAGCTCAAAATCCGGATGATTGTCAATCATCTCCGCAAAGTTCTGGGCTTTTTCGATGCCTTGGTCGATCAATATTTCATAACCCTCCCGCGCCAGAATCTTCAGTCCCGAATGGATCAGCATGGCCATCCCGGGTCGCGAGCCCTCAAGAGTTGTGCTGCCCAGGTCTCGTGAACCTTTCCGGATGATGTATTGGGCGTGGTGCTCAACGGCACTGGCAAGCGCCGGGTTCCGGAACACTACCAGTCCGACGCCCATTGGCACATACAGTTGCTTATGGGCGTCAAAGGTCACGGAGTCGGCTTTTTCAATGCCCTTCATCAGGTGCTTGTGCTGGCGCGAGAACAGGGTTGGCCCGCCCCAGGCGGCGTCCACATGAAAGTGGGCCCCGAACTCCCGGGCAATATCAGCCATGGCATCGAGCGGGTCGACATTGCCGGTTTCCGTAGTACCGGCAATACCACAAATCGCCATTACCTTAATTTTCTGTTTCTGCAACTGCAGACACTTGTCACGCAATGCATCGGTGTCGATACGATTGTCGTTGTCGGTATCAACGGCTACCAGACTATCGCGTCCCAGCCCCAGCACGTCGGCGGCCTTGCGGAGGGAATAGTGACCACGGCGTGACACCAGAATGGCGGCGCCCTCATAACCGTAGTATTTGAGCGCACGGAATAAGCCTTCCTGATGCAGCCCCCTGAAACTACCTTCAGCCGGGAAGGCGTGGTTGCGGGCGACCCAGAGAGCGGTCAGGTTAGCGACGGTGCCTCCGGAGCACATGGCGCCGAGAGCACGACGGGGGTCATGCATCCATTTGCGATAGAAAGCACCATCCTGTTGATATACCAGGCGGTGAATCATGCCCAGAACCTGGCGCTCCATGGGCGTAAAGGCCTTGGAGGTCTCGGTTTTGACCAGGTTCTGGTTAAGCGCAATCATGATTTTTGACAGCGGTAGCATGAAGTAGGGCAGCGCCGATGTCATATGACCGATAAAGCTCGGGGAAGCCGTGTGAACCGAGTTGGCCACTAGCTTGTCGAGCAGGAACTGAGCCTGCTCAGATACAAATATAGGTTTTTCGGGAACGGCGGAGTCAGCGAAGTTCTTCTCAACCTCACTCAGATCGCGTTCGACCGCTACGATATGTTCCTGCAGAAAGCCCGCTAGATTACGGGAAATATCCTGGTCTACCCGGCTCAGGGTAGAGTCGGGTGCTTCGGGTACCGTGAAGACACGATACATTGCCTCAATCGAGGCCTGAGCGGATTTCTTCTTACCAGTCATATGCGTCACGCACTTTACTGTCAGTGGTATGCCGCAGGGGTCTTTTTCCGTGACTCCAACGGTAACATTCAGGAAGAAAGAATTCCTGACTCGATGAAATCCTGTTCCATGATTCCAACAATCCAGAGCCGCGTAGTATACGGGGTCAGCCAGGTAACCGCCACAAAGCGAACCGGCCTTCAGCCTGGTCGTGCTTCAGAGTATTTCCCGCTGTACATCCAGCACCGGTGCGTCGATGCGCTCGGCAATTGCTTTTTCAACGAGATCCAGGCGCTGTTGAATTTGTTGAGAAGATGTACCCAGAGCGGCTATCGCCCAAGTGGCACAATCCAGAGCTTCGAAGTCTGCGATTTCGGCAACCGCCAGGTCGGGCTCCTTGCCCCATACCGCGCGCAGGGGAGTAAAGACTCTGCGCTTGGCTTTGAGATCGGCACAGCCATAGAGCTGGAAGTGGAGGGTGAGCACGCCCACATGTGGCGTAATTGAAGGGCTTGATGTGGGTGTGTTGAGTAGTCGTCTGAGCGCGTCGGACATGATCCCGCCTTCAGGTTCGGGGGCCGGATCAGGTGACCTGTCCGACCGCCACAGGAGTATTTCCGCCAGTCTACTACGTATTTCAGTTTACGACTGGGGTCGCCCGTTCGATGATGGCCCGGGCATCGGTTCCAGTGGGCAGGTTGCCGTAGTTCAGGCCGCCCCGGGACTCCAGCCGAGAAGCACAGAAACCGTCGGCAACGGCGGGTGTAGAATGTCGGATCAGCAGGGACGCCTGCATAGCCAGTGCAAGGCGGTCGATGAGATTGCGGGCCCGGTACTCGACCTGGTCAGTGTCGGTGAAATCCTTCTGCAGTTTTGCCAGAAAACGGTCAAATCGGGCATCGCTGCCCCGGGCCTCACTGACTTCCTTGAAGAACGCGGTCAGCACCTCTGGCTCTTTATCCAGCGCGCGCAGGGTGTCCAGACACTGGACGTTACCGCTGCCCTCCCAGATCGCATTGACCGGCGATTCCCGGAATAGGCGGGGCATGATGCAGTCTTCCATCACGCCGTTACCACCAATGCACTCCATGGCTTCATAGGCGTGGTTTGGTACCCGTTTGCAGATCCAGTATTTGCCCACCGGCGTCGCCAGACGTGCCAGCAGGCGCTCATGCTCCAGGTGCTGGTTGTCCAGCGCACGGGCGATGCGCAGTGTGTAAGTCAGCGCTGCTTCGCTTTCCAGTGCCAGGTCGGCCAGCACATTCTGCATCAACGGCTGGTCATTGAGGTTACGTCCGAATACCTGACGATGACGACAATGGTGCAGCGCCTGTGCGGTGGCTTGCCGCAGGCCGCCGGAGCTGCCAATCATGCAGTCAAACCGGGTCATCGCGACCATCTCGATGATGGTGGGAACGCCGCGACCCTCTTCACCGATCATCCAGGCCAGCGCGCCCCGAAGTTCTACTTCGCTGGATGCGTTGGAGGCATTGCCCATCTTGTTTTTCAGTCGTTGGATCTGCCCCGGATTTTTGGTGCCGTCCGGGCGCCAGCGGGGCATCAGAAAGCACGATAAACCGCCGGGCGCCTGGGCGAGAACCAGAAACGCATCGCACATGGGCGCCGATACGAACCACTTATGCCCGACCAGTTCATAGGTCTGGCCTGCTCCTCCCTGGGCCGTTGGATAAGCTCGGGTGCTGTTGGCCCTGACGTCGGTGCCGCCCTGTTTTTCAGTCATCGCCATGCCAATTGTGACAGAGGTTTTCTCGCTGTCCGGCACATTACGCGGGTCATAGTGATTGGCGAGAATCTTGTCCGCCCATTGGGCGGCCAGTTCCGGCTGTCTGGTAATGGAGGGCATGGATGCAAACGTCATGGTGATCGGGCAACCGTGACCGGCCTCTACCTGGGAATGCATGTAGTATTTGGCCGCACGTGCCACCTGGGCGCCGGCGCCGGGATGGGTCCAGGGGCTGCTGTGCAGGCCATTTTCCATCGCAATGGTCATTAACTGATGATAGGCCGGATGAAAATCGACCTGGTCAATTCGGTGACCAAACCGGTCATGGGTATGAAATACCGGCTTGTTTTCGTTGGCTCTGAAGCCGAGCTCAATGGTATCCCTGGCTCCGGCCAGGTTGCCAAAGGCGGTCAGGTCGGCTGTTGCCCAGCTCGCGCCCTCACGTTCAGTGCCTTCCTGAAGCGCCCTGTCTTGCTTGAACAAATTGTAGTTTTCCAGCGCGGGGGGCTGGTTGACCACCTCGTGGGTGACTGCCAGATAGGGATCCGCGCTATAGTCGTCGTTCACGGCACCTGGATCAGGCTGATGGGCATTCATGGCTACCTCCCGGTGCCAGTCAACCCCTGTATGCAAAAGCAGACAATTGAATCGACCAGCGGTTGCTGTTTGTCGGGGCTGTTTGTTTGATCCGATTCCGCCTGCACCGGGGACAGAGGGCCCACAAGGCTTTCGGCGATGGCGCCCACCAGGAAGGTACTGCTCTGGCGGGCTTCCTGCGGTGGTATCGAGCCCTCTCTGCGAACTGGCGCAAGGCTGCTTCAAGGCGGGTTACGGCGTTGCCCCCGATCGCCAGCGCTTCGGCGACTTCGCGTTGGGTGGCGTTTCTGAAAATTTCAGCGAACAGTTCTTCCTTGGAATCGAAATAGCGGTAAATCGTACCTGTGGCGACCCCTGCAGCCTGAGCTACGTGAGTTATCTGTGCGTTACGGAAACCGCCTTCCATAACGCGTTGGAGAGCACACTGAAAGATGCGCTTTCTGGCCTCTG
>JBDNIR010000167.1:0-3306 GCA_041688195.1 Marinobacter sp. | reverse complement strand
GCCTGCCGAGTCGGTGCTGCGTAAGGTAATGTCGATGCCGACCTTACCCAATGACTGGCGGATATATTCCGCCAGGCGGGTGAAGGTCTCGCCGTAGGGCATCACCAGAAATTCGACGCTGGCGCGAACCCCGTCGGAGTTTGGTTCCAGGCCCATTTCGTCGAGTAGCGCCTTGGCTTTCTCCGGATCGTGGGGGTATTTCTTGACGTCAGGCTCGTAGTGCGTGGTTAATTTCAATCCACATCATCGGCGCAACGAATTCGTAACCCCGGGTCTCAACCTCAAGGTGGGGCATGGCGGCGAGACGCGGCACGTCAAAGGGCTCGATATTATTGAAAGAGCTGACATCAACCTGGCCCGTTTCCAACGCCAGCGCGCGTGAGGCCGCATCGGGAATCGACAGAAAGTAGATGTCGTCCAGGTAGGGTTTGCCCTCCTGCCAATAGTTCTCGTAGCGGACCAGATGCACATTGCTGCCCCGATCCCAGCTCTCGAACTTGAAGGGGCCCGTACCGATGGGGTGATTATTCATTTCGTTATTCTGGAAGTCGGTACCTTCATAGATATGTGCGGGCATGATCGGAACGCTCGACACCTCGAAGGCCAGGATGAATGCGGGAAAGGGCTCCTTCAGTTTAAACACAACCGTATGGTCGTCCGACGCGTTCACGCTTTCGACATTGGAAAAATTGGCGCGGGCGCGGGAGTGGGTTTCAGGCAGGAACTGGGTTGTGGTGAAAACCACGTCCTTTGACGTGAAAGGCTCACCATCATGCCAGGTGACGCCCTCTTCAAGATGAAACGTATAGGTCAAGCCGTCTTCAGAAATTTCCCACTCACGCGCAAGACTTGGCATGGGGCTCAGGTCAAAATCGTAACGCAGAAGGCCTTCATACATTTTGCCCGCCACGATTTGGGTGGGCGCCTGTTGGTTCAAGCCCAAAATCAACGTCGGCGGTTCCGGCTGCAAGATAACTTTCAGGGTACCGCTTTTTGAGACATCCTCGGCCTGCCCCCACGCGGTGGGCGTCACCAGAATCAGCAGCGCAGCCAGGAGACTCAGTGCGCTGCTGACAGCGCGCCTGCCCGATGAAGAAAACAGGCCCGACAGCCTGGCGGTTACTTGTTTTGATTCTCGACCAACCATCGTTTCACCCTCGTGTTTTCATGCACATGGACTAGTGGCCCTAAGGCCGCGATCGATACGGTTGTGGAACCAGCCCAATGCATACCCAACTGCTCTCCCCCGGACCGCATGCCAAGACCCTGGCTCAGGAATATCAGGAATAGCGTTCCAATGAAAGCGACTTCGGTCGACAGTGAGGGATGACGTAGATGAGCTAGGAGTCTGTCGGACTTAACCGAACAAAGCCTCTGTGAGATAATCACGCGGCCCGGCCCCCGATTGGATAATGCTGATGAGCCGTTTTGTAGCCGCTGACCGAGATACCGTTTACCTATTCCCTCTCTCCTTCAGACTCATTTATGGATTGGAAAATACTCGGAGGCGCCGTTTTTATGCATGTGACGGAGATCGAACGGCCTGAATGAATACCTCAAAACCCTCGCGCTATTTTGCCTTGGCCGGCTTTTTGCCAGCCGGGGTCGTCTTTTTGATGGTCTCATTCGAATACACTGGCCATTCCGCATTCGCAGTGGCGGCTTCGGTGCTGGCCGTGATCGCAGTGGCTATTTTCAGCTTCGGCGTCCGCGCCTCTCGGGTCGTCTTCGTGCTGATCGCGATCGCATTGGTGCTTTGGGCCGCGCTGACGAATACGGGGTGGATGGCAGCGACCGCAATAGCGGCGCAGCGCGGTGCGATGGTGATGGCGTTGTTCACTGCCCTGACGGCGATCCGCAACGCCGCCATAAGCGCGCCGGAAATCGTCGTATGCGGACGTTTCCTGGCACGACAGCGTCCGGGGTTGCGCTACACCGCACTGACCATCGGCGGGCATCTGTTCGCGCTGGTCCTGCTTTATGGCTCGATATCGTTGCTGGGGACCTTGGCGACCGAAAGTGCTGCGCGCGAGCCGGACCCCGGCATCCGCAGGCAACGCACCCGCCGCATGATGATCGCGATCCAGCGGGGCTTTGCGTCCACCCTGTGCTGGTCCCCCATGGGGTTTTCGATGATCATCAGCGTGTCCGTCGTGCCGGGTGCAAGCTGGAGTGTCGCTGCCTTGCCGGGGGTGGTCAGCGCGCTGATGATGCTGGTGATCGGATGGGGTCTGGACGCACTTTACAAGGCGCAAGGGACATCGAATACGCGCCCGCTGGAGACAGCGCGATGGGTGGCGCAGTTGCGTCCATTGCTGGTGCTGCTGGGTCTTGTGCTGGTCGGCGTCGCGCTGTTGCATGCCGTCACGGGAGTCGAGGTGATCGGCGCGGTCATGTCGCTGGTTCCGGTCATTGCCATTCTGTGGATCGCAATGCAGCAACCCCCGGTTGGCTTGACGCGCAGCGCCAACGTCCGGCAGCGCGCCCGGCTGTTCGTCACGCGCGAGCTGCCCAGTTATCGCGGCGAGATCGTCTTGCTGTTCATGGCGGGTTTTATCGGCAGTCTGGGGGCATTCCTGCTGGTACCGCTGGTGCAGGCACAAGGGCTTGATCTGACAACGATCCCGCCTTGGATCATGGTCGCCGCGATGGTCTGGATCATCCCGGTTACCGGGCAGTTGGGCATGAACCCGATCCTTGCCGTTTTGCTGCTGGTGCCCATTCTGCCTTCGCCCGAGGTTATGGGAATTCCACCAACGGCGCTGGTCGTGGCGATCACCGCCGGATGGGCGCTGAGCGGGGCGACCTCACCATTCACGGCTTCCGTCATGCTTGCTGCGTCCTTGGGCGGCGTGTCACCCCTGAGGGCCGGATTGGGCTGGAACGGAGTGTATATTCTCGTGGCCGGCGCTGCGCTGACCCTGTGGGCGCTAGCGCTTTTCTATATCCTTTGACCCGAGTCCATCACGCTATCTGTTGCGACAAAAATTGTGCTTGTTATGGGCTGTGCTTTGGCCCCCCCATGCGAGCTTTATGTTAAAAGGTTGGTAACTATTCAGCTCAAAAAACCTGTGAAAATTCTTGAGAAAGAGCGTGACCTGTCGCCTTCACTCAAGGCCGCTCTGGAAGTGCTGCTCGTTTTGGTGGCGCGACCGCCCGCAACGAATCCGAACCGTGACAAATCTGAATACCGAGCACACGTTATTAAAGACGACCAGGGAAATCGATGTGTTGCTGCCTTTCCGGTCAGTGCTGGCGCTGTCTTCAATTTCAACAAAGAGGCCTACGAGAAGCTGGATCATTTCG
>JBDNIR010000166.1:0-10026 GCA_041688195.1 Marinobacter sp. | reverse complement strand
GTATCTTTTGGCTATATAGGGTCTGATTTCTTGGTAGATCTGGAGCTGTCCGCTTTCGAGAGCGACGGTCAGGCAGAAATTGTGGCTCAGCCCAAGGTTGTGACAGCTGATCGTCAAACCGCGAGAATCCAGTCCGGTGAGGAAATTCCATTCCAGGAAGCCTCCTCCAGCGGCGCTACATCGGTGTCGTTCAAGGAAGCCGTGCTGTCGTTGGAGGTGACGCCTCAAATTACGCCTGACGACAAGATCATTATGGACTTGACGGTGAATCAGGATTCCCGTGGTGAAGTTACCAATGGTGTGCCGAGCATAAATACCAACGAAGTGACCACGCAGGTGCTTGTGCGGAACGGTGAAACGGTAGTTCTTGGTGGTATTTTCCAGTCAGAAACGTCAACCACTGTTACCAAGACACCTTTCCTGGGAGATATTCCCTATCTTGGGCGCTTGTTCACCCGCAAGACTTCGATTGATGAGCGCAGTGAGTTGCTTATCTTCATTACTCCGAAAATCCTCAAGGGTGATTTGGTAAACTAGCTTCACTGAAATTAAAAAGCCGTCCTGAACAGGGCGGCTTTTTTTTGCCTGAAAAACCTACAAATCTTATGGAATCTTAGTGCCTATGCTATTCTCACCCGCCACGATGTATAAGAGCGAATGTCATGACGTTGCCAAAACGTGTAGTTCTCGTTGGACCCATGGGGGCTGGTAAAAGCACCATTGGCAGGCTGCTGGCCAGAGAGCTGAGCTATCGTTTTGTCGATACTGATCGTCTGATAGAGGAGCGTTGCGGGGCCAATATTCCGTGGATTTTCGATGTCGAGGGCGAGGCAGGGTTTCGCCAGCGAGAATCCGCGATGTTATCCGAGTTGACAGAGCGGGGTGGCATTGTGCTGGCAACTGGCGGCGGGGCTGTTACGCAACCGGAGAACCATGTCAGTCTGAAGCAGGATGCCCTGGTTATCTATCTGAAAACATCGGTAGAGCAACAGGTCGAAAGAACCCGGCGAGACCGTAACCGCCCGCTACTTCAGAACGATGATCCAGAGGCGGTGCTTCAGCATTTGTTTTCGGTCAGGGACCCGCTGTATACCAAGCTTGCAGACATCATCATGTTTACGGATAAAAAGAGCCCAAGGTTGGTGGTCAGGCAGCTGATTAACCGCATGCAGCCCAAAACCCCAAGACAGAAAAGGCAAGTCAGAAAAGAGGGCCACAAGCATGTCTGATTCGGCACTAGAGCTAACGGTAAACCTGGGTGATCGAAGCTATCCGATCCTGATTGGCCAGGCTTTGCTTGGGGTCACGGACCTTTCACAATACGTTCGTGGCGAACGAGTGATGATTGTCACCAATACCGTGGTTGCGCCGCTGTATCTTGACCAGGCGACCCGTTGCTTCCCGGGAAAAACCGTAGACTCCGTGATACTGCCGGACGGCGAACAACATAAAGACTGGCAAACGCTGAACCGCATATTCGACGCCTTGCTTGAGCAGCGTCACTCACGCCACACCACGATCGTCGCGCTTGGCGGTGGTGTGGTGGGCGATATGGCAGGCTTCGCAGCAGCCACTTACCAGCGTGGCGTCCGGTTTATCCAAATCCCGACCACGCTACTGTCGCAGGTCGATTCTTCGGTTGGTGGGAAAACCGGTATCAATCATCCGTTAGGTAAGAACATGGTGGGTGCCTTTCATCAACCTCAGGTTGTACTGATTGATACCGACACGCTCTCGACTTTGCACCCGCGGGAAATTCCGGCGGGATTGGCCGAGGTGATCAAATACGGTCTGATTCGTGATCTGCCGTTTCTGGAATGGCTCGAGGGCAACATTGAAGCCCTGACGGCACTCAAGACTGAAGCGCTTTCTGAGGCAATATTTCGCTCCTGTGCCTGCAAGGCAGAGGTGGTGGCTATTGATGAGCACGAGGGCGGGCTGCGGGCCATCCTCAATCTCGGGCATACCTTCGGTCATGCCATTGAGACTTTCGCCGGTTACGGCAACTGGCTGCATGGTGAGGCGGTAGGCGCCGGAATGGTAATGGCTGTAGACTTGTCATATCGGCTCGGACTGATTAATCGGGAGGCGCTGAAACGGGTGAGACACCTGATTCAGCGGGCTGGATTGCCAAATATGGCCCCTAGCGGTATGCGCCCAGATGATTTTCTGGAGCGCATGGCTGTCGACAAAAAAAACGTCGATGGTAACCTGCGGCTGATTCTACTGAGTGCGCCAGGCGAAGCCGTCATTACATCGGATTTCGAGCACGCCCGGCTTATCGACACCTTGAATGCCTTTTGTGACAAGCCCTAACCAGCCAGGTCTTAAAGACGCGACAGTTTAAAAGGGGCAAGAATGTCCGACGACGGAATGACAGGGCTTGATACGGGCGGACTGTTCGCGAGATTGCAGCAGCGTTATGGCCTCAGGGCAGACCCGCTGGCGATGGAGACGTTATTTTTCCCAGACGCTCAGCGGCAGCATGCTTTGGAAACTTTGCGCCATCTTTGCGGTTTCGGTGATCTGGCTTTGTTGCTCACGGGTGCCAGGGGTGCCGGGAAAACCAGAATTCTTGCGGAGCTGGTACGGAGCGAGTCGGCCAGATTGGAGTTCGTGCGGCTCCCGGCGAGTAACTTAACGAGTATCCAGGCGCTTGCAAAAGCTTTGCTGGCGACCGTTCACCGGAGTTTGTCATCCACCGAAGCGCCGAGAGACGCCATTTTCGGGTTTTTCCGTTGGAGTGAAACGACCACTCGCAAAGGCCGGCGGTTAGTGTTGCTGGTGGACGATGCTGATCAGGTAGCACCGGAACTGACCCGCGTACTGTTGGCAGCGCACGCCGCGTCCGATACGTCGAGCTCCGCCGTGCCACTGCTCAGCGGGTCGGACCAGCTGGTTCAAAGCCTCGGGTTGGCTGATAGCGGCGGCGATATGGTGGGTGTGCATCAGATTCACCTGCGCCCTCTGACCCGCGATGAAGTTTCAGTATATCTTAAGCCCAGGGTCCACGCCGCTGGAGGCAAAGTCAGCGAGTTGTTGTCCGATCGTTTTCTTGATCGAATTTACGAACTCAGCCAGGGTAGCCTGGGGCGAATCAGGCGAGTCACTCCGGCAGTATGGCTGGATCTCGCAGCCGCCCCCGCAAAGCCGAAGAGAAATAACTCATGGCTGGCAGGGCTGCGCTGGCCAGCTCTGGTCGTGCTACTGCTAGGTTTATCCTGGTGGCTTGTATCGCAACAATATGACTCTATGATTGATCAGGAGTTGGCAGCCCAATCTGAGCCGGATCCGGAACGGACGCGTACAATTATCTCCCTGGGGCCAGATAATCCAGAGCTGCCGGTCGCAGAAAAAGATCCCGACGAGCCTGCCGAAATTGCAGAGATTGCTGGCGCGGAGGTAGTCGTCGCGGACGGCCGAGCATCTTCGCCTGATGCGGATTTAAAGGTAGACCCCGAGCCTGCTGGCGAATCATTCTCAGAGCCAGAGCCAGAGCCAGAGCCAGAGCCAGAGCCAGAGCCAGAGCCCACGCCGGACTCCGCAGGCCAAGTGGCGTTTCAGCCCAAAAATCCGGCTCAGTACGTGGCTGTCGAGGAACTCCGGCGGCAAGCCGGTATGACCGCGCAGTACATTGCAGGTTACAACGAATCAACGGCGCTTCGCTTTTTAGAGCAACACAGTGATATATCAGGCCTGCGATACACCCGAACCGAAAGAGGGGGCCGTGACTGGTTTGTGGTATTCTACGGAAACCATGCAGACCCCGAATCCGCCCGCGCTGTTGTGGAGTCTTTAACCGGCCCTTTGGGCAGCCAGAATGTCTGGGTGCGCCCGCTCAGCAATATGTAGTGTGTCTTGCCTCTTCAGAACGCGAAGGGGAGCTTTCCCGGCGCGGAATCTGGTTGCGCCCGACTGACGTAGTCTCATGTGACTTGCTCATTGGTTTGAGTAGGCACTTCTACGTGTGTAAAATGGTCTGCCCCCCTTTCAGTGTCAAAGGTCGATTTTACTGCAAGCTCAGTATCATCCCTTTGATTGAAAAAGAATTTCTTTGCGAGAGAACGCTTATGACGACAGGTTTGTATCATCCCGATGAATTCAGGGACAACTGCGGATTTGGTCTCATTGCCCATATGAAAGGGCAGACCAGCCACAAGTTGTTGCAAACTGCCATCGAGTCGCTGACCTGCATGACCCACCGAGGTGGTATCGCTGCAGACGGCAAGACTGGTGATGGTTGTGGCCTGTTGATTCAAAAACCTGACACATTTCTGCGCAAGGTTGCAAAAGATGCGTTCGAGAAAAAGCTCAGCCCCTCCTTTGCAGTCGGGCAGGTTTTTCTTAGCCAGGACGAGGCCAAAGCCGCGGCTGGACGTGCAGCCATAGAAAAGCGGCTCACTGAGCAAGGCTTGGACATTGCGGGCTGGCGGGTTGTACCAACCAATAACGATTGTCTTGGCCCTATGGCGCTGGACTGCCTGCCCAAAATAGAGCAGGTTTTTGTCGAACCAGCGGGTAAAAACGAGCGCCAGTTTGCCATTAATCTGTTTGTTGGCCGCCGTCACGCGGAAAGTGATATGGCGGATGATCCGGAATTCTATATCTGTAGCCTGTCGCACCAGACTCTTTGCTATAAAGGGTTAATGATGCCGGCAGACCTGACAACCTTTTATCCGGATCTTGGCGACCCATCGCTGGAAACAGCTATCTGCGTCTTTCATCAGCGTTTCTCCACCAATACCATGCCCCGGTGGCCGCTGGCGCAGCCTTTCCGTTACCTGGCCCACAACGGTGAGATCAATACCGTATCAGGCAACCGTAATTGGGCAATTGCGCGGGCGTCCAAATTCAATTCGCCAGAGCTTCCTGATCTGCAAACCCTACAACCACTGGTTAACCTGACCGGGTCTGATTCTTCCAGCATGGACAACATGCTGGAAGTGCTGCTGGCGGGTGGTGTTGATTTGTTCCGGGCTGCCAGAATGATGATTCCTCCGGCCTGGCAGAATGTTGACACCATGGACTCTGAGCTGCGGGCATTCTATGAATATAATTCCATGCACATGGAGCCGTGGGACGGCCCTGCGGGTCTGGTGCTTTCGGATGGCCGCTACGCAGTTTGCATGTTGGATAGAAACGGCCTTCGCCCGGCTCGTTGGGTCATTACCAAAGACGACTTCATTACCCTGGCGTCGGAAATTGGTACCTATAGCTACAAGCCTGAAGATGTCGTCGCAAAAGGTCGCGTAGGACCCGGTCAGATGATCGCGGTTGATACCGAGTCAGGTAAGTTATTGCATAACCACGATATCGACAATCGACTCAAAAGCAGTCAGCCTTACAAGCGCTGGCTGCGGGAGAACAGTCTTCGGGTTGAAGCGACGCTGAACCAGGAGACGCCTGAATTCAAGCTGATGGACGCTGATGATCTGCTGGTTCATCAGAAAATGTTCATGGTGTCTTATGAAGAGCGTGACCAGATCCTTCGGCCGCTGGCCGAGAACGGCCAGGAAGCGGTTGGTTCCATGGGCGATGATACGCCAATGGCGGTGCTGTCGAGCCGTGTGCGTCATGTTGCCGATTATTTTCGCCAGAAATTTGCCCAGGTGACCAATCCGGCCATAGATCCGTTGCGGGAATCCATCGTGATGTCGCTTGAGACCTGTCTCGGGGCGGAACGAAATGTCTTCGAGGAAACCGCAGATCACGCTAACCGGATTATTCTTTCCACGCCGGTACTGTCCCCGGCCAAGTTTCTGCGCATCGTTAACAACGAGCGGGCAGGGTTTGAAGTAGCACAGATCCACCTTGGCTATAGCCCGGAGCTCGGCCTCAAGAAAGCGGTGGAAGCCGTCTGCGACGAAGCCGAACAGGCAGTGCGGAAGGGTAAGGTGTTGCTGGTTCTGACCGACAAGAACCTCCAAAAAGGCAATTTGCCGATAAACGCCATGATGGCGACCGGCGCTGTACACCATCACCTGGTGGGAAAAGGCCTCCGTTGCGACGCCAATATTCTGGTGGAAACCGGCTGGGCCCGCGATCCGCACCATTTCGCAGTACTGTTCGGGTTCGGTGCAACGGCGGTTTATCCGTATCTGGCGTATCAGGTGTTGAACGATCTGATTCGGACCGGCGAAGTTCTGATGGACCCCATCGAGGCCAAGAACAATTATCGCAAGGGCATTAACAAAGGCCTGCTCAAGATCCTGTCCAAGATGGGCATCTCAACCGTGACCTCCTATCGGGGTGCACAACTGTTTGAAGCGATAGGTATTGCGGATGAGATAGTGGATCTTTGCTTCAAAGGGGTTGCCAGTCGCATCCAGGGTGCCGGTTTCTTTGAGTTCCAGCAGGATCAGGAGGAACTTGCCAATGTGGCCTGGAAGCCGCGCAAGCAGATATCGCCGGGTGGGTTATTGAAGTACATTCATGGCCAGGAGTATCACGCGTTCAATCCTGATGTGGTGACGACTTTGCAGCAGGCCGTCAGTACGGGTGAGTACGGGATCTATCGGGAGTATGCGGCTCTGGTTAACGAGCGTCCTGTAACGACGCTGCGGGATTTACTAACGTTCCGCAAGGATATCAAGGGGATTGATCTGTCTGAGGTTGAACCGGTTGAGGCAATCTTTACCCGCTTCGATTCTGCGGCTATGTCCCTGGGCGCGCTTTCACCTGAGGCTCATGAAGCCCTGGCGATGGCAATGAACCGCCTGGGTGGCCGTTCCAACTCTGGCGAGGGTGGCGAAGACCCTGCGCGTCATGGCACCGAGCGACGTTCCAAGATCAAACAGGTGGCTTCCGGCCGATTCGGGGTGACGGCAGAGTACTTGCGCAGTGCCGATGTGATGCAGATCAAGGTGGCCCAGGGCGCCAAGCCGGGCGAGGGTGGCCAGTTGCCCGGCGGCAAAGTAAACGAGTTGATTGCCCGTTTGCGCTACTCGGTGCCGGGAGTGACACTGATTTCACCGCCGCCGCATCATGATATTTATTCCATTGAAGACCTTGCCCAGCTTATTTTTGATCTCAAACAGGTCAACCCGAATGCGCTGGTGTCGGTAAAACTGGTGTCAGAACCGGGCGTCGGCACCATTGCGGCTGGTGTTGCCAAGGCTTATGCCGATCTGATCACGATTTCAGGCTATGACGGTGGCACGGCTGCCAGCCCGCTTACCTCCATCCGCTATGCGGGTTCACCGTGGGAGCTTGGTTTGAGCGAGGCCCAGCAGGCTCTGCGTTCCAATGACCTGCGTGGCAAGATCCGCTTGCAGACCGACGGTGGCATCAAGACAGGCCTGGACGTGGTAAAAGCCGCCATTCTGGGCGCCGAGAGCTTCGGTTTTGGCACCACGCCGATGGTAGCCCTAGGATGCAAGTACCTGCGTATTTGCCATCTTAATAACTGTGCAACGGGCGTCGCGACTCAGAATCAGCGGCTCCGGGATGAACACTTCGTGGGCACCGTAGAGATGGTAATGAATTTCTTCCGGTTTGTTGCGGAAGAGACCCGTGAATGGCTTTCCAAACTCGGGGTAAGGTCACTTGAGGAGCTGGTCGGTCGTACCGAACTGCTGGAGCGCTTACCGGGGGATACTCCGCGACAGCAGAAGCTTGATCTGTCACGGCTGCTTGGCAACGATATGATTCCCGCTGACAAGCCCCATACCTGCCAGGTGGAGCGTAACCATCCGTTTGATAAGGGCGCTCTTGCGGAACGCATGGTCAAGGATGCCATGGAGGCGATAAAGAACAAGTTTGGGGGTACCTTCAGCTACAGAGTGACCAACTGCGATCGCTCTATTGGTGCACGGTTGTCCGGTGAAATCGCAGAGCTACACGGTAACCAGGGCATGGTTGACGCACCGATCACCCTTGAGCTTGAAGGCACTGCTGGTCAGAGCTTTGGAGTCTGGAACGTGTCGGGCCTCAATATGATCCTCGACGGCGACGCCAACGATTATGTCGGTAAGGGTATGACCGGTGGCAAGCTGGTCATTCGTCCGCAAAAAGTCAGTACGTTCAAGTCCCAGGAGACCTCCATCGTGGGTAACACCTGCCTCTATGGTGCAACCGGGGGCAAGCTGTTTGCCGCTGGTACCGCTGGCGAGCGTTTTGGTGTCCGCAACTCTGGCGCTCATGCTGTGATTGAAGGCGTCGGTGATCACTGTTGCGAGTACATGACAGGTGGCCTGATCACCGTTCTGGGTTCGACCGGGCATAACTTCGGGGCCGGTATGACAGGCGGCTTCGCCTACGTCATGGACCAGAACAATACCTTTGTGGACAAGTACAATCATGAACTGGTCGAAATTCAGCGCATTTCCAGCGAAGACATGGAGCCGTACCGTAATCACCTGCGGGGGGTGGTACGTGAGCATGTGGCGGAAACCGGCAGCGAGTGGGCCAGGCATATTCTTGACAATTTCGATGACTATATTGGTCGTTTCTGGCTGGTGAAGCCCAAAGCTGCAAGCCTCAGGAGTTTGTTGGCCAGCACCCGTGGTCGCCCCGAGTAAAGCGCTTCTGCTGACTGGGTCAGGCATACCGGTCCCGTGCTGGCATGCCTCTCGAAATTGAGCTGATGAGAGCAACATAATGAAAGAACGTCTTAACAACGACTTCCAGTTTATCGAGGTCGGTCGCATTGACCCCAAGAAGGTGCCGGCTAAAAAACGCAAAAAGGAATTTGGCGAGATTTATCATCCGTACAAGCAGGACGAAGCGGCCGAGCAGTCACACCGCTGTATTGAGTGTGGCAATCCCTATTGCGAGTGGAAGTGCCCGGTACACAACTACATACCGAACTGGCTGAAGCTGGTGGCTGAAGGCAACATTCTCAAAGCGGCGGAGCTGTGTCACCAGACCAACTCGCTGCCTGAGGTGTGTGGCCGGGTTTGTCCGCAGGACCGTTTGTGCGAGGGCGCCTGCACCCTGAACGACGGCTATGGCGCGGTCACCATTGGATCGGTGGAAAAATACATTACCGATACTGCGTTTGCGCTGGGCTGGCGTCCGGACGTGTCTCATGTTACGTGGACCGACAAAAAAGTTGCGGTCATCGGTGCCGGGCCTGCTGGTCTCGGGTGCGCAGATATTTTGGCACGCAACGGCGTCAAGCCAGTTGTTTTTGACCGCTATCCGGAGATTGGCGGCTTGCTGACCTTTGGTATCCCCGAATTCAAACTTGAAAAATCCGTGATGACCCGTCGACGCCAGATATTTGAGGACATGGGCGTTGAATTCAGGCTCTCTACCGAAGTAGGTAAAGACGTGATGATAGAAGACATCATCAATGAATACGATGCGGTATTCATGGGTATGGGGACCTATACCTATATGAAAGGCGGCTTCCCGGGTGAAGACTTACCAGGAGTTTACGATGCACTGCCGTTCCTGGTGTCAAACGTGAACTCTCGTCTTGGTTTTGAGAAAGATGGCGACGAATTCATTGACATGAAGGGCAAGCGAGTGGTCGTGCTCGGTGGCGGCGACACGGCGATGGATTGCAATCGAACCTCGATACGCCAGATGGCTACCAGCGTTGCTTGTGCTTACCGTCGTGACGAGGCCAACATGCCTGGCTCCCGTCGTGAGGTGGCCAACGCCAAGGAAGAGGGCGTGAAGTTTCTGTTCAACCGGCAGCCGATCGCTATTCTTGGTGAAGATCAGGTGGAGGGCGTGAAGGTCGTACAGACCCGGCTGGGGGAGCCCGATGAAAACGGTCGCCGCCGGCCGGAAGTGGTTCCCGGCAGTGAAGAAGTGATCCCGGCAGACGCCGTTCTCGTAGCTTTTGGTTTCCGCCCAAGCCCATCCGACTGGTTTGGCGAGCACAACGTGGCAACCGACGATTCCGGACGTGTTACGGCGGAAGAAAAAGCAGAGTATGCGTTTCAGACCTCCAACGCCAAGATCTTCGCGGGGGGCGATATGGTTCGTGGCTCCGACCTGGTGGTGACAGCCATCTGGGAAGGTCGCCAGGCTGCCGAGGGCATACTTGACTACCTCGACATCTGATTGTCGTAC
>JBDNIR010000165.1:0-2671 GCA_041688195.1 Marinobacter sp. | reverse complement strand
TCCCGCCTTTTATGCCGCGCTCGACCTTCTTGGCAGCGATCCAATGGCTTGGCTTGTAGTCATTCCCGGCCTGTTCATTGGACTTATCTTTGGCGCGATCCCGGGCCTGTCCATCTCGATCGCCATGGCGGTCTTTCTGCCTGCAACGCTATATATGGATTTTCTGCCGGCGATTCTGTTCCTAACCGCGATCTTCACAGGCGGCGGGTTCGGCGCGGCCGTGCCGGCGATCCTGATGAACATTCCCGGTACGTCCAGCGCCGTTGCCACCACCTTTGACGGATATCCTATGGCTCGGTCCGGCTTGCACGGCGAGGCACTTGGCGTCGGACTCGTGGCTTCTGTCTTAGGGACACTGGCCAGCTATCTGATCCTGCTGTTCATCGTCAGCCCCGTCGCCACGCTCGTGCTGATGCTCGGGCCGACCGAGATGCTGTCCATCGCGATCTGGGGCCTGCTGCTGATAGCGTTGCTGAACGATGCCAGCATCGCCAAAGGTTTAGCGGCCGGTACCCTCGGCATCGTCGTCAGCACCATCGGCTATTCCGACACCGGACTGATGCGCGGCACCTTCGGCAGTATGTACCTGATCGATGGCATCCCGGCCATCCCGGCGCTGATCGGGTTGTTCGCAGCCTCCGAGCTGATCAACTTGGCCGGACGGAGTGATTACCTCGTCGCCGACCGCGAACTGCGCAAGATCCAGCTCGGCCCTATTCTCAAGGGGGCGAAAGACACTCTGTGGGCCTGGCCGCAGGTGCTGCGCGGATCGTTGATCGGGACGGGCATCGGGATCATCCCTGGCGTCGGTGCGAGCATAGCGAACCTCGCCTCCTATGCCTCGGCCAAGCGCCTGTCACATAACCCAGATAGCTTCGGCACGGGTAACCCGGCGGGGGTCATCGCGTCGGAATCCGCGAATTCTTCGTCCGAAGGCGGAGGCATGGTGACGCTGCTCGCGCTCGGCCTGCCGGGCGGGGCGGGCACGGCAATCCTGCTGGGCGCCTTTGCCATGCACAACGTCACCGGCGGGCCGCGTTTCATCACGCAGAGCACGGATATCGTCTATGCCCTGATCCTCGGAAACCTCGTGCAGGCATTCCTGCTGATGGGCGTAGGGCTGATCTTTGTTTTCTTAGCGAGCTCCATTGTGAAGGTTCGGCTGAGCTACCTGATCCCTTTCGTGCTGGCTGTGTCGATGATGGGTGCCTTCGCGATCACGGGCTCGATGGTGGGACCGCTCACGGTCGCCGGAACTGGCGCATTGGGCTGGCTAATGCGACGCTATGGATATCCGGTCACGGCGATGGTCGTGGGTCTACTGATCGGTCCGATGGCCGAAGGCGAACTCACACGAAGCTGGCAGATATCGGGAGGCGATTCAGGCTTCCTTTTGGACCGCCCGATCACGCTGGTGATGCTGGCCCTCTTACTGCTGACGGTCACCTTCTTGCTGGTCGGGCGTAGGCGCAGGCGATTGGATGCTGCAAACCATGTATGATGAACCGCGCGCATGACAGCTCCCTGTTATGGTCAATTCAAACCGGACACTTTTCTAAGAGAGTTTTCGTAGTTAATTAGCGAGATATCATTGTTCGCAGTATGCAACCGTTAGAAATTGTTCTGGTTGACTACGACCGGCTTAGCTTTAGAAACCGTATTTTCGCTTCAGCTTGAACATCTCAACCAAAGCCGCATCGCGACGAGCCACCAGGGTTTCCTGATCTTGGCCTTCCATCTCTTTTTCGATGCCTTCAACCAGGAAGGCTTTTAATGCTTCGGTCAATTCTGCAGCGTGCTTCCTGAGTCGGTCCCAGGTGATCCAGGTAGTGTTTGTAACCATCGGCTCCAACGTCCAGGTGATAGGGTTTCTGGGGATTTTCCCTCCAAAAAAGACAAAAACTCTGTAAGCGCCCGTCATCCGAGGCCTGTAGAGCTCAATACATTTAGGTATTCGGCACATAATCCTCGATTGGCGCCATCAGATACTCAATATCCGGTGCCTCACCAGCCTCCGCGAACAGATATTTTCCTTTCAGATTGATGTTTTGCCAGGCAACGGGTGATGCTCGTTTGATGGTTTCAGCCAGCTTGTCTTTGCCCTGGTGCTCAAAGCTTTCCAACAGATTGCTCAGAACCTTGGAGTTGAAGTAGAGGATGGCGTTGGCCATTAACCGGGCACATTCGTTCCACAGTTCAATTTCTTCATCGCTGTTGCCGCGGAACCGATCACCATTCACTTGGCTGATCGCGCGGCGTAACTGATGGTAAGCCTCGCCTCGGTTCAGTGCCTTTTGCACGTGGCTTCACAGCTCCGGATCATCAATGCAACTCAGCAGGTATCGGGCCTTTATCAGGCGGTTGTATTTGGTAAACGCTTATCCGGTACTTACGATCTCTTATACGGCTGATTCCCTGCGATTCTCGGTCGTTAAGAGCAAAGAAAAACCGTTGATCAGATTCGGAGAGCATTGGAGGGGAATACAATTCTTCAATTTCTGCCTCTGTCAGTATTGATATGCGCTTAGACCGCCGAGCTAAATCGGCAGAGTGTCAGGGTGAAAGTCCCTACGAGGTAAGGCGGGCGGGCCGCCTCGTCCCCGAGTCATGCGCGACTGTCCGCAAGGGCCGCCGTGAAGTGTTGACAGGGGTGTCTGCAGGCGAAGTATCG
>JBDNIR010000164.1:0-8956 GCA_041688195.1 Marinobacter sp. | reverse complement strand
GGGTTGGTGGGACAGTTGCATCGGCCCCGGCAAACCCATCGATACCTCACGTTTTTTTGTGGTGAGCCTCAATAACCTGGGTGGCTGTAACGGCAGCACCGGCCCCGGCAGCATCAACCCCGAGACTGGCCAGGCCTATGGGCCCTCATTCCCGGTGATTACCGTAAAAGACTGGGTTCAGAGCCAGGCAATGCTGGCCGACCGGATCGGTATTCACTGTTGGGCCGCGGTTGTCGGCGGCTCTCTTGGCGGCATGCAGGCGTTGCAGTGGAGCCTGTCGTATCCGGACCGGTTACGGCATGCGGTCATCATTGCGTCGACACCCAGGCTGAGCGCCCAGAATATTGCCTTCAATGAAGTCGCCCGAAAGGCCATCACATCGGACCCGGATTTTCACGGCGGGCGCTTCTACGATTTCAATACCATACCCCGGCAAGGCCTGATGCTCGCCCGCATGGTGGGTCACATCACCTACTTGTCCGATGCCTCCATGGGGGAAAAATTCGGGCGCGAGCTCAGAGACCAGGCATTCAAGTTCGGCTATGACGCCGAATTTCAGGTCGAGAGTTATCTGCGATACCAGGGTGAACGATTTTCCGAAACCTTTGACGCCAACACCTACCTGTTGATGACCAAAGCTTTAGATTATTTCGACCCCGCTTATGAGTTCGACGACAACCTGACCGCAGCCCTGAAACAATCCAGCTGCGAGTTTCTGGTATTGTCGTTCAGCACAGACTGGCGCTTCACGCCGGCACGCTCCGAAGAACTGGTCAACGCCATGATTGCTGCTCGCTGCAAAGTCAGCTACGCCGAGATAGACGCCCCCTGGGGCCACGACGCCTTCCTGATTCCAACACCACGGTACACCGACATTTTTACCGCCTATCTGGATCGCGTGGCACGGGAGGTGGGCGAATGAGGGCGGACCTGGAAATTATCGAGCAGTGGATCAACCCCGGCAGTCATGTGCTTGACCTGGGTTGCGGCGACGGCACCCTGCTGGACTATTTACAGCGGGAAAAGCAGGCCACCGGTTTCGGCCTTGAGATAAACCCGGAACATATCACAAGCTGCATGGGCCGTGGCGTATCGGTTATCGAACAGAACCTGGATACCCAGGGGCTCAAGAACTTCGAAGACCAGACGTTCGACGTGGTACTGATGACGCAGGCCCTGCAAGCCGTCAGGCGGCCCGACGTAGTACTGGATGAAATGCTGCGCCTTGGGCGCGAGGGCATTGTCACCTTTCCCAATTTTGCCTACTGGCGCCTGCGTTGGTATCTGATGTGGCGGGGCCGTATGCCCGAATCCGAAACACTGCCGTATAAATGGTATAATACCCCCAATATCCATCTGTGCACGTTCAAGGATTTTGAGGCGCTGTGTTACCGGAAGAAATTCCGAATCAAAAACCGAACGGTGGTAGACGGTGAACACCAGGACCGTTGGTTCAGCGCCCTGTGGCCCAACATGCTGGGTCAAACCGCCATCTACCGGATAACCCGGGAGTAAACCTTATGTTCAAAATGTACCGTATGCCCTTGCATGTAATCAGCGCACTGATCGCGGTTCTGCTGACACCGACAGCCGCCGCCGAATCCGTTGATTTTGGCGACTACCAGGTGCATTACAGCATTTTCTCAAGCAGTTTTTTACAGCCGGAGATAGCAGCGAAAAACGGGCTGAACCGCAGAAAATCCATCGGTATCATCAACATAAGCATTATGGAAGAAACCGAGAATGGCGGATTGAGAACCGTGGGCGGACAAGTTGAGGGCAAAGTGCTCAATGACATCCAGCAACAACGTTTTCTGGGCTTTCGGCGCATTTCAGAAGGTGATGCCGTTTACTACATCGCTGAGTTCCAGTACCGCAACGCTGAGCTACTGACCTTCCAGGTCACCGCCCGCCCTCAGGGCGGCAGCTCTGATCTGCCCATCCGGATGGCCCACACACTCTATAACGATTGATTATGACAACGCATCAGAAGCTGGTCATCGCCAGCAACAACCCAGGCAAACTCGCTGAGTTCCACGGCCTGCTGGTCCCTTTGGGCATTCACCCGGTCGCCCAGAAGGAGCTCGGCGTAAGCGAAGCCGAAGAGCCTGCTGTCACCTTTGTCGAAAATGCCATCCTGAAAGCCCGGCACGCAGCGCAGGTTACCGGGTTACCGGCACTGGCGGATGACTCTGGCCTGGCCGTGGACGCACTCGGCGGGCTTCCAGGCGTACGTTCAGCCCGTTACGCAGGGCTGGGTGCATCTGATCACGACAACCTGACAGCACTGCTGGACGCCCTGAAAGACGTGCCGCCGGAGCAACGCGGGGGGCAATACCACTGCGTACTGGCGTATCTGCGCCATGCCGATGACCCCACGCCTCTGATTTGCCATGGCCAGTGGCATGGCAGCATCCTGACGTCCCCGCGAGGCGAGGGTGGCTTTGGTTATGATCCGATATTCTGGATTCCGGAGAGTAACTGTACCGCGGCTGAAATGCCGAAAGCCGAGAAAGGTCGCCTTAGCCATCGTGGACGCGCCCTGCAGTCCCTGCTTGAACAACTGAAAGCACTGACCCTACACCCGTGAAGTCTGCAAGTGTAAGCGGGGTGGCAACGCTACCGCCGTTGAGCCTCTATATTCACGTGCCCTGGTGCGTACGAAAATGCCCTTACTGTGATTTCAATTCCCACGCTTTCACGGGCGACTTACCGGAACCGGCCTATCTGGACGCCATCATGGAGGACCTTCGCCATGACCTGGACCTGATCGGTGGCCGGCCTGTCCAGACCGTCTTTATTGGCGGCGGTACGCCGTCGCTGATGTCGCCGGAGTTTTACCATGGCCTGTTTAACCGACTGGGTAAGCATCTCAGCTTTGCGCCGGATGCTGAAATCACCCTGGAAGCCAATCCGGGTACCGTCGAGCAACAACGCTTTGACGGTTTTCGGGCCGCAGGCATCAACCGTCTGTCTATCGGCATCCAGAGCTTTTCCCCGGACAACCTGAAAGCCCTTGGTCGTATTCACGATGACCATGCCGCTCACAGGGCCATTGAGGCCGTGCTGAAAGCAGGCTTCGACAATTTCAATCTGGACCTCATGCACGGCTTGCCCGGCCAGACGCCCACATCCGCCGTGGCGGACCTGGAAACTGCGCTGGCCTGGCACCCACCTCATCTATCCTGGTATCAGCTCACCCTTGAACCAAACACTGAATTCTATAGCCGCCCACCGGTGTTACCTGACGATGACCGGCTTTGGGCGATCTTTGAAGCTGGTGCTGAGACACTGGTCAGTGCCGGCATGGCAGCCTATGAAGTCTCAGCCTGGAGCAAGCCGGGGAAGGCGTCTCGTCATAATCTTAATTACTGGACCTTCGGAGATTACCTTGCACTGGGAGCCGGTGGACACGGCAAGATTACCCGCTCTTCGGGCGAGGTCATCCGCTACTGGAAAACCCGCCAGCCCGAAGCCTACCTGCAGCGGATCGGTAGCCGCACCTCCGGTACCCAAATCATTGAGCCGGACGAGATGGCACTGGAATTCATGATGAATGCATTGCGCCTCAATGAAGGGGTTGATGAGCAGCTGTTCACAGAACGTACTGGTTTACCTCTTGGGCAGGTTGCGGCAATATTGACGGGTCTACGGAAAGATCAGCTGCTTCAGCCCGGCCGCCTGCAAACGACCGAACTGGGCCAGCGCTACCTCAACAGTTTGCTGGAGCGATTTCTCTGATGAGCCTGTTCACCACGCTTCCTCCTGTTCCGCCGGGGCCCTTAAGTGGTCAGCTTCCAGTTAGCCGCGACGGCACTGGAAAGCCTTTCGATTATTTCAAGCTGGTGAACTACCTGATGAGTGATCGTCCGGGTGTGCGCGAACAAAAACTTGGCCGACGCGTAAAGGCACTCTTTTTAGCGACCGGCGTCAGCGACCAACGCCAGCCGATACTAGCGGGGCCCGTGTGAGGCCTCTCTAGTTAGTACGCCGGAACATCAAATCCCAGACGCCGTGCCCCAAGCGCTCCCCACGCTTCTCAAACTTGGTGACTGGGCGGTGGTCCGGCTTCGGGGAGAACTCTCCGTCAGCTTCGGAGTTGGCAAAACCCTCAGACTCGCTCAGTACTTCCATCATATGCTCGGCGTAGTTTTCCCAATCCGTCGCGAGATGGAAGATACCCCCCACCCGCAGCTTGTGCCGGATACGCTGCACAAACTCAGGCTGCATCAGACGACGTTTATGGTGGCGTTTTTTATGCCACGGATCAGGGAAGAACAACATGACCTGATCCAGACTGGCATCAGGCAGACAGAAATCGATCACCTCGTTGGCATCAATGGCATAAACCTGCACATTTTCCAGCTCACGGTCTTCCACTTCCTTCAGCAAAGCGCCCACACCGGCCAGGTGCACTTCGATACCAATAAAATCCTGCTCCGGCGCCGCCTCCGCCATGTCTGCCAGGGACTGCCCCATGCCAAAGCCGATTTCCAGATTGAGCAGGGCCTCGCGACCAAATACCTGTCTCGGGTCAATCATGCCGTGCTCACGGATCAGGCCAAACTTCGGCCAGCAGCGCTCATAGGCATTTTTCTGCCCGGCCGTCATCCGCCCCTGCCGCAGGACAAAGCTGCGTATACCGCGCCGGGTGGTCACCTTGGGTGCATCAGACTGATCTTGCGGGTCTGTCATTCTCTTACCTCGACACTGGCTGGCTGAAACGCCAGCAATTAAATATCTAAAACTCGGCTCGAACCCACAGTCTACCAAACACTGGCGCGAGTTCGGAGTCTTCAGGACTGTGAATATGAAGTTCTCACCTGTTGCCGGTCAAGTTTACGATACCCGAGCGCTTCCACCAGATGTGCAGGTGCAATGGCATCCTTACCGGCCAAATCCGCCAGCGTTCTGGCCACCCTGAGGATGCGATGCAGCGCGCGTGCGGACAGGCCGAGCTTTTCCATTGCCCGAGACAGCAACGCCTCGCCTTCCTTGCAGGGCTCACAGTAGCGGTACATGGCATCGCCCGAAAGTTGTGCATTCACTGCACCACGGGCCACTTGTACAGCACGGGCGTCCTTAACCCGTGCACGAACCACAGCGCTGGCTTCCGCCTCTGAGTGACGTTTCAACAATACGTCTCCGCCTTGAACAGGCACTTCCACATGCAAATCAAACCGATCCAGAAGGGGCCCGGACAGTTTTGACTGATAACGCATCACCTGCTGCGGCGTGCACTGGCAGTCGATACCCGGATGCCCGCGATAGCCACAGGGGCAGGGATTCATGGCAGCGATGACCTGAAACCGGGCCGGGTAGGTAACCTGTCGGGCCGCACGGGAAATCACAATCTCCCCGGATTCCATGGGCTCCCGCAGCACTTCGAGCACCTTGCGGTCAAACTCCGGTAACTCGTCCAGGAACAAGACGCCCTGGTGGGCCAGCGAGATTTCCCCGGGCCGCGGGCTGCTGCCGCCTCCCACCATGGCTACTGCAGATGCCGTATGGTGGGGGGATCGATACGGCGGCTGCCGCCAGAGTCCGTGGCGCACTGGCAGTCCGGCGACCGAATGAACACTGGCGACTTCCAGAGCGGCCGCATTCGTGAGCGGCGGCAGAATACCAGGCAAGCGACTGGCCAGCATACTTTTACCGGTACCCGGCGGCCCGAACAGCAGCAGGTTATGGCCACCGGCGGCGGCAATCTCAAGCGCTCGCTTCGGGACATGCTGCCCCCTGACGTCGGCAAGATCCGCGGTATCGAACTCTGGCGGCGCATCTGCCATGGGCAGCAGTGGTTGCAGACGCAGGGTGTCAGTCAGGTGCTCACACACTTCAAGAAGGTGTCCGGCTGCGAATACATCGTCGGCAGCGGCGAGCGATGCTTCATCTTTGTTGGCAGAGGGGATCAGAAGCTGACGGCCGGCAGCTCGGGCGGCGATAACCGCGGGCAACACACCACGAACCGGGCGTAAAGCACCATCAAGCGATAATTCGCCCATACATTCAAGCTGGTGCAAACGTGCCGCCGGAATCTGTCCTGACGCCACCAGAATGCCCAGAGCAATAGGCAGGTCAAACCGGCCACCTTCCTTCGGCAGATCGGCGGGAGCGAGATTGATGGTGATACGTTTAGCGGGAAATTCAAACCCCGCATTCAACAGCGCACTGCGGACGCGGTCCTTGCTTTCCTTGACGGCGGTTTCAGGCAAACCCACGATGGACAATGCTGGCAGGCCATTAGACAGGTGAATCTCAACAGTCACCGACGGGGCTGACACGCCCAGCCGGGCGCGGGTATGGACAGTGGCAAGCATAACAACCTTCCTTGGCCGGACAGGAGCCGTTTCCGAGGCTCCCCTATACGTTATATTTAGCCGATCTTGTTCTCAAGTTCGGCGACTTTCTTTTCCAGGGCATCGACTTTCTCACGGGTACGCATCAACACCGCCTGCTGGGCGTCAAATTCGTCCCGGGTAACCAGATCAAGCCTGGACAACACTGCCATCACTGTAGCTTTGGCCTGGTGTTCAAAGTCGTTTTTCGCAGCTTTTGCCATATCTGGCACGAACTGCCCGAACTGGCCTTGCAGTTGGGAAAAGAAATCCTGCGGTCCTTTCACAAAACACCTCTCGACGCTTGGTACGGGTATGGGTATCTTCAGGTAGATCAGGAGTGTAACACACCCTCGCTCCTGCCATACTGAGGTGGTTGTCCGGTGTTACGGCAAAAGTTGGGTAAGGCAACTCGATGCCATGGGATATTTTCCAGCATCGCTGTGCACCATAATGGATCAAGCAATTACCTAATGCTCTATAATAAGGCGAGCGCGCGTACCATTTTGGAGCCAGAGTTAATCAAGACACTGTTTTAAATGTATTTTTTTGCGTTGGCACATACGATGCTAAGTACCCCGTATGCAATCCGCACAATTGGTGTGCGAGGTGGCAAGCATCCCGAACTCAATACCGGTATCCCAAGATCAGAAGTATTGAGGCGGCTATACCAAGGAGAAACCAATGAAACTTGTGACTGCGATCATCAAGCCTTTCAAGCTGGATGATGTCCGTGAGGCTCTATCCGAGATTGGCGTTCAAGGCGTTACCGTGACTGAAGTGAAAGGCTTCGGGCGGCAAAAGGGGCACACAGAGTTATACCGTGGTGCTGAATATGTGGTGGATTTTCTGCCCAAGGTCAAAGTTGAAGTCGCCATTGGCGACAATCTGCTGGATCAGGTGATTGAGTCCATCACTAAAGCGGCAAATACCGGCAAGATCGGCGACGGCAAAATCTTCGTGACCGAGCTCGAGCAGGCTATCCGGATCAGAACCGGAGAAACCGGCGAAGAAGCGGTCTGATCTAACAATCTGACCCAACAAAACAGCCAGCGCAAAAACTTTTAACCCTGACAGGCCTCGTGCGGAGGGCTTCCCATGGAAAGTAATATCTTTCATTTGCAGTACGCTATAGATACGTTTTATTTCCTCGTTTGTGGTGCATTAGTTATGTGGATGGCAGCAGGTTTTGCCATGCTCGAATCCGGTCTGGTGCGCGCCAAGAATACCACTGAAATCCTGACCAAAAACGTAGCTCTGTATGCGGTGTCATGCATCATGTACCTGATCTGCGGCTACGCTATTATGTACGGTGGCAACATCTTCCTGTCTGGCATGGGCGAAGTGGACGCAGCCGCTGTGCTGGGCGACTTTGCAGCCCGCGAAGGCGGTTTTGAAGGCGGCTCTATTTACTCTGGCGCTTCCGACTTCTTCTTCCAGGTTGTGTTCGTGGCAACCGCCATGTCGATCGTGTCCGGTGCAGTCGCCGAGCGCATGAAGCTGTTTGCATTCCTTGGCTTCGCGGTTGTTATGACTGGCTTTATCTACCCGATGGAAGGCGCCTGGACCTGGGGCGGCGCCTCTGTCTTTGGTATGTATACCCTGGGCGACCTCGGCTTCAGTGACTTCGCCGGCTCCGGCATTGTCCACATGGCCGGTGCCGCTGCGGCTCTTGCTGGCGTGATCCTCCTAGGCGCACGTAAAGGCAAGTATGGGCCCAACGGCGAAATTCGTGCCTTTCCAGGTGCCAACCTGCCGCTGGCAACCCTTGGTACCTTCATCCTGTGGATGGGCTGGTTCGGCTTCAACGGTGGTTCAGTTCTGAAGCTGGGTGATATCAGCAGCGCACATGCCGTTGCGATGGTATTCCTGAACACCAATGCGGCAGCTGCCGGTGGCGGTATTGCTGCCCTGATCACTGCACGCCTGATGTTTGGCAAGGCCGACCTGACCATGCTACTGAACGGTGCACTGGCTGGCCTGGTGACCATTACCGCTGAGCCTTCCACTCCCACTGCCCTGACAGCGACCCTGTTTGGCGCTCTGGGCGGCATCCTCGTGGTATTCAGCATCGTGACCCTGGACAAACTGCGTCTTGACGATCCTGTCGGCGCCATCTCTGTTCACGGTGTCTGCGGTATTCTCGGTCTTCTGCTGGTTCCGATCACCAACAGCAACGCCAGCTTCTCCGGCCAGATCATCGGCGGCCTGACGATCTTCATCTGGGTATTCGTCGCCAGCCTGATTGTGTGGGGCATCCTGAAAGCCGTCGTGGGCATCCGGGTTACCGAAGAAGAAGAGTACGAAGGTATTGACCTGTCTGAATGCGGCATGGAAGCCTATCCTGAGTTTGTCAGCAGCAAGTAACCGCTGACATGGCTCAAACCCTGAGCTTCAGGCAATAAAAAGGGCGCCCCTCCGGGCGCCCTTTTGGTTTCATCGGCTATCAGTTTTCGAGGATATCCATCATGAACTGCGGCATGGCCAGCGCCCCCCGGTGGACGTCATCGTTGTAATAACGAGTGACGAAAGGCCGTTCTGCGGCATCTTCCTCCCGGAAGTACTTCAGGGGTTTCTCCTTGCCACCCAGCGTACAACTCCACCAACCGGTGGGGTAG